>NZ_JBHWZJ010000025.1:0-34103 GCF_042728415.1 Streptomyces sp. NPDC060198
CTCCCGAGCGGGGAGGGGCGGCCCTTGGCCGCGCACGACCGACGGCGAACCGCGAGCGAGCTTGTGAATCAGTGAACGTACTCGGCGCGGGCGCTTTCCACGCGTGGGGCGACCCGTGCCGAATCGTTCAGGCGGTCGGTGCGATCAGAGAACCCGGACCGCGCCCGTCGGCTGGTCGTAGGAGAGGTCGCGCTGGACCGTACCGGTGCTGGAGTTCTGCGCGCCGACGAACTGGCCGTCGCCCACGTAGATCGCCACGTGGTAGGCGCTGCCCGCGCCGCCCCAGTAGAGGATGTCGCCGGGCTGGAGGTTGCTCAGCGAGACCTGCGTACCGGCCACCGACTGGTCCTGCGAGACGCGCGGCAGGCTGACGCCGACCGAGGCGTACGCGGCCTGGACGAGGCCCGAGCAGTCCCACGAGTTCGGGCCGGTGCCGCCGGAGACGTACGCGTCGCCGATCTGCGCCTTGGCGAAGGCGACCACCGCGGCGGCGGAGCCGGAGACGCTCGACGAGGACGACGAGGTGGCGGCGGTGGTCGTCGCGGTGGCGGAGGAGCCGGAGGAGCCGGAGGAAGCGCTGAGCGTAGTGCGCGCGGAGCTGCGGGAGGCGCGTTCGGCAGCCTCCGCCTTCTCCTCGGCCTCCGCCTTCGCGGCCGCTTCGGCCTTCTTCTTGGCTTCGGCCTTGCGGACGGCCTCGGCCTTGGCCTTGGCGGCGGTCTTCGAAGCGCTCTCGGCCGCGGCGTCCTCGGACGCACGCGTTTCGAGGTCGAGGGCGACCTGCTGCGTGGCCTGCACGGAGGCGGCGACGGTGGTGGAGAGCCTGGCCGTGAGGGTGGGCATCTCGATGGTCTGGGTCACCGGCTCGGCCTGCGCGGGGCCGGCAGCGCCTGCGACCGCGATGGTGCTGAGCACGCCACCGGCAACTCCGGCCCGCAGCGTCGTCCTGGACGAACGCTGGCGGGGCTTCCGGTGGCTGGGTATGTGAGCGGTGTGGGACATGGGTACTAGCGCTATCAGGGCTGTAGGGGTCCCATCAAGAAACGTGTGTTGCGACACAGTTACGTCCGGAATATGAGAATCCGCTTCTGTGGAACCTTTATTGACGACGTAACGGACGAAATGGACATGGGTTCATAACGCCGTGATCACGGGGTTTCGGCAATACGCCCGAATTGCCCGTCACTTACCATCCGTTCACGTCGATGGCCAAGCCCACTTGATTCTCGTCGAGTTCGGCGTGATGCAGGTCACCGTGTGTGCCGACTGTGAAGGGCAACCGCGCGCGGGCGTCCTGCGTAGGCGCCCCGCTCGCCCGACGCTCGTCCCGCACTCTTCGGCCGGCGGGTCGCGCACACCCGGCCGGATGTCCGGTCGGGCATCCGGACGGGCCCCCGGCCGACCCTCCCCGCGCACCTTCGGGGGGTGCCGCGCGGACGGCTCGTCGCTCGTGCCTCCGTTCACAGAGTCGCCCGACCGATCGCCCGAGCGGTCGTCCGGGCGGTCGCGGGCCGCCCCGCCCGACACCTCTCCGTGCCCCGTGTGCCCGGAAGTTCGCCATTCCGCCGCGATGTCCACATCGTTCCGCGCAATCGCTCGTCCGGGTGGCATCGAATCCGGCGAATCCCTATATCACCCCTGTCCGTCCATCTCCAATTTGCGCGCGGCGGGCATCGGTTGATAGAGCGCCAGGGCGTTGACCAGCGGTAACACCTTCGAATGTCACCACTCGTGATCACTTGGCCCCTTCTTGTGTGAACATCTCCGCTCATCCGACTTCATGATCGTTCGTCAGGTGGTGGAGATCACAAAGGCGTTGGTGTACCCCGTGTCGCAGATCACAGGACGGCGGGCATAGTATGCGGGGCAGTCGGGCTTGTGAACTGCCTCACATGTGCACGATCTTGGTGAGGCGGGGAGCCGGTCGCCCGATGCGGTCCAACGGTCAAGGACGACTGGAAGGAGCGAGGAGCGTGAATGCCTACGCGCCCATCCTCGTGCTCGGCGCCCTCGGGGCAGGGTTTGCGATCTTCTCCGTGGTCATGGCCACGCTTATCGGCCCCAAGCGCTACAACCGGGCAAAGCTCGAAGCGTACGAGTGCGGTATCGAACCCACTCCGACTCCCGCCGGAGGCGGTCGCTTCCCCATCAAGTACTACCTGACGGCGATGCTTTTCATCGTCTTCGACATCGAGATCGTCTTCCTCTATCCCTGGGCCGTCACCTTCGACGCCCTGGGGATGTTCGGGCTCGTGGAGATGCTGCTCTTCGTGCTCACCGTCTTCGTCGCCTACGCGTACGTGTGGCGGCGCGGCGGCCTGGAATGGGACTGAGGGGCTGAGGGGCACATGGGACTCGAAGAGAAACTGCCAAGTGGCTTCGTACTGACCACTGTCGAGCAGGCCGCCGGATGGGTACGGAAGTCTTCCGTCTTCCCCGCCACCTTCGGCCTTGCCTGTTGCGCCATCGAGATGATGACGACCGGAGCCGGGCGGTACGACCTCGCCCGCTTCGGGATGGAGGTCTTCCGCGGATCGCCACGCCAGGCGGACCTGATGATCGTCGCCGGGCGGGTCAGCCAGAAGATGGCGCCCGTGCTGCGGCAGGTCTACGACCAGATGCCGAGCCCCAAGTGGGTCATTTCCATGGGGGTTTGTGCATCGTCAGGCGGTATGTTCAACAATTACGCCATTGTTCAGGGTGTTGACCACATTGTCCCCGTAGATATCTATTTGCCGGGGTGCCCGCCGCGTCCCGAGATGCTGATCGACGCCATCCTCAAACTCCACCAGAAGATCCAGGGCTCCAAGCTCGGGGTCAACGCGGAGGAAGCCGCCCGTGAGGCGGAGGAGGCGGCGCTCAACGCGCTCCCCCTGATCGAGATGAAGGGGCTCCTCCGGTGAGCGACAACCCCAGCGGCGGCAACGGCGCCGCCGCCGACGGCAAGAACGGCGCCGACGGCCAGAACCCCGCGAACGGCCGGAGCGACGCGGACGGCAGCGCCCTTCCCGCCCCCCGCAGTGACGGCGGCGAGGTCATCCGGGTGCGGAAGGGGATGTTCGGCGCCAACAACGGCGGCGACACCTCCGGTTACGGCGGGCTCGTCCGGACGGTACGGCTGCCGCACGCGAGCCCCCGCCCGTACGGCGGCTGGTTCGACGAGGTGGCCGACGAGCTCGAAGGCGCTCTGGAGGAGCGAGGGCTCGTCCCCGAGAACGTCATCGAGCGGACCGTGGTCGACCGGGGCGAACTGACCTTCCACATCGCGCGCGAGCACCTGGTGACCGTGGCCCGCACCCTGCGCGACGACCCGGCGCTCCGCTTCGAGCTCTGCACCGGCGTCAGCGGGGTCCACTTCCTCGACGACAAGGGCCGCGAGCTGCACGCCGTGTACCACCTGCGGTCCCTCACCCACGGCCGGCTGATCCGGCTGGAGGTGTCCGCGCCCGACAGCGACCCGCACGTCCCCTCGCTGGTCGCGGTCTACCCGACCAACGACTGGCACGAGCGCGAGGCGTACGACTTCTTCGGGCTCGTCTTCGACGGGCACCCCGCGCTCACCCGGATCATGATGCCGGACGACTGGCAGGGCTTCCCGCAGCGCAAGGACTACCCGCTCGGCGGCATCGCCGTCGAGTACAAGGGCGCCCAGATCCCGGCTCCGGACCAGCGGAGGTCGTACTCCTGATGACCACTTCCCACGCAACGCCCCGCGACACGACCGAGGGGACTGTATATACAGTCACCGGCGGCGACTGGGACGAGGTCGTCGAGGCGGCCGTGAAGTCCGACGACGAACGCATCATCGTCAACATGGGGCCCCAGCACCCGTCCACGCACGGCGTGCTGCGACTGATCCTGGAGATCGACGGTGAGACCGTCACCGAGGCCCGCTGCGGCATCGGCTACCTCCACACCGGCATCGAGAAGAACCTCGAATTCCGGAACTGGACGCAGGGCACCACGTTCGTCACGCGCATGGACTACCTGACGCCGTTCTTCAACGAGACGGCGTACTGCCTCGCCGTCGAGAAGCTCCTCGGCATCGAGGACCAGATCCCCGACCGTGCGACCGTGCTCCGGGTCCTGCTGATGGAGCTGAACCGGATCTCCTCGCACCTCGTGTGCATCGCCACCGGCGGCATGGAGCTCGGCTCCACCACGATCATGATCTACGGGTTCCGCGACCGTGAACTGATCCTGGACCTCTTCGAGCTGATCACCGGGCTCCGGATGAACCACGCGTTCGTCCGCCCCGGCGGCCTCGCCCAGGACCTGCCGCCGGGCGCGATCGACCAGATCCGCTCCTTCATCACCACCATGAAGCGGAATCTGCCGGAGTACGACAAGCTCGCCACCGGCAACCCGATCTTCAAGGCGCGCATGGAGGACGTCGGCTACCTCGACCTCACCGGCTGCGTCGCGCTCGGCGCCACCGGCCCGGTCCTCCGGTCCGCCGGCCTCCCGCACGACCTGCGCAAGACCGACCCGTACTGCGGCTACGAGACGTACGACTTCGACGTACCGACCGCCGACACCTGCGACTCCTACGGCCGCTTCCTCATCCGCCTGGAAGAGATGCGCCAGTCGCTGCGGATCGTCGAGCAGTGCCTTGACCGGCTGGCCCCCGGACCGGTCATGGTCGCCGACAAGAAGATCGCCTGGCCCGCGCAGCTCGCGCTCGGACCGGACGGACTCGGCAACTCGCTCGAACACATCAAGAAGATCATGGGCACCTCCATGGAGGCCCTGATCCACCACTTCAAGCTGGTGACCGAGGGGTTCCGGGTCCCCGCCGGACAGGCGTACGTCGCCGTCGAATCGCCCAAGGGCGAACTCGGCGTGCACGTCGTCTCCGACGGTGGCACCCGCCCCTACCGGGTCCACTTCCGGGACCCGTCCTTCACCAACCTTCAGGCCATGGCGGCGATGTGCGAGGGCGGCCAGGTCGCCGACGTCATCGTCGCCGTCGCGTCCATCGACCCCGTGATGGGAGGCGTCGACCGGTGACCGCGAACCAAGAGGTCAGTCTGGGGATGCCGCAACTCCCCGCCCCCGCCTACCCCGACGACGTACGGGCCAGGCTCGAAAGCGACGCGCGGGAGGTGATCGCCCGCTACCCCGACAGCCGGTCCGCGCTGCTGCCGCTGCTCCACCTCGTCCAGTCCGAGGAGGGGTACGTCTCCCGTACGGGCATGGCCCTCTGCGCCGAACTCCTCGGGCTCACCACGGCGGAGGTCACGGCGGTCGCGACCTTCTACACGATGTACCGGCGCAAGCCGAGCGGCGACTACCAGGTGGGCGTCTGCACCAACACCCTCTGCGCGGTCATGGGCGGCGACGCCATCTTCGACCGGCTCAAGACGCACCTGGGCGTCGGCAACGACGAGACCACCGACGACGGCAAGGTCACGCTCGAACACATCGAGTGCAACGCGGCCTGCGACTTCGCACCCGTCGTGATGGTGAACTGGGAGTTCTTCGACAACCAGACCCCGGAGAGCGCGACGAAGCTCGTCGACGACCTCATCGCCGGGCGGACCGTCGAACCCACCCGGGGCGCCCCGATCTGCTCGTACAAGGAGACCGCCCGCATCCTCGCCGGGTTCCCCGACGAGCGCCCCGGTGCGGTCGCCGCGAGCGGCGGCGCCGGACACGCCTCGCTGGCCGGGCTCCGCCTCGCCAAGGGCGAAGCCGCCCCGGGCCGCCGGGTCGTCTCCCAACGCCGGGACGTCCCCGCGGGCCGGCCGCACGATCCCTCGCCGTCCGAGCACCTCAGCTCGCACGACGCACCGCAGCAGACATCGGCCTCCGACCCGGACCACCCGGCCGGACCCGCAGCCGAGGAGGGGGAGTGATGACCTTGGCCGCCGAGATCGACAGGAACGGGACCAGCCCAGAGAAGCTCCTCGCCCCGGTCCTCTCCGCCCACTGGGACGAAGCGGAACCGTGGACGCTGGAGAGCTACCGCCGCCACGACGGGTACGAGGGCCTGCGCAAGGCGCTCGCCATGTCGCCCGACGACCTCATCGCGTACGTCAAGGACTCCGGTCTGCGCGGACGCGGCGGCGCCGGCTTCCCCACCGGGATGAAGTGGCAGTTCATCCCGCAGGGCGACGGCAAACCGCACTACCTCGTCGTCAACGCCGACGAGTCGGAGCCCGGCACCTGCAAGGACATCCCGCTCCTCTTCGCCAACCCGCACAGCCTCATCGAGGGCATCGTGATCGCCTGCTACGCGATCCGCTCCTCGCACGCCTTCATCTACCTGCGCGGCGAGGTCGTCCCCGTCCTGCGACGGCTGCACGAAGCCGTCCGCGAGGCGTACGCGGCCGGCTACCTCGGCAAGGACGCGCTCGGCCCGGGGCTCGACCTCGAACTGACCGTGCACGCGGGCGCCGGGGCGTACATCTGCGGCGAGGAGACAGCGCTGCTGGACTCCCTCGAAGGACGGCGCGGCCAGCCCCGGCTGCGGCCCCCCTTCCCCGCGGTCGCCGGTCTGTACGCCTGCCCCACCGTGGTGAACAACGTGGAGTCCATCGCCTCGGTTCCCGCGATCCTCCAGCGCGGCAAGGACTGGTTCAAGTCGATGGGCAGCGAGAAGTCCCCGGGCTTCACGCTCTACTCGCTCAGCGGCCACGTCACCGGCCCCGGCCAGTACGAGGCCCCGCTCGGCATCACGCTCCGCCAGCTGCTCGACATGAGCGGCGGCATCCGCGCCGGGCACCGCCTCAAGTTCTGGACCCCGGGCGGCTCTTCCACCCCGATGTTCACCGACGAACACCTCGACGTCCCCCTCGACTACGAGGGCGTCGGCGCCGCCGGCTCCATGCTCGGCACCAAGGCGCTCCAGTGCTTCGACGAGACGACCTGCGTGGTGCGGGCCGTCACCCGGTGGACCGAGTTCTACGCCCACGAGTCCTGCGGCAAGTGCACGCCGTGCCGCGAAGGCACCTACTGGCTCGTCCAGTTGCTCCGCGACATCGAGGCGGGCAAGGGCCGCCCCGGCGACCTCGACAAGCTGGGCGACATCGCCGACAACATCAACGGCAAGTCCTTCTGCGCGCTGGGCGACGGAGCCGCCTCGCCGATCTTCTCGTCGCTGAAGTACTTCCGCGACGAGTACGAGCAGCACATCACCGGCAAGGGCTGCCCCTTCGACCCCGCGAAGTCGACCCTCTGGGCCGACGACGCCGACGACCAGGACGACCGAGACGCTCACCGGGGGGTGAACGCATGACAGTCACCACGAGTGCGCCCTCCGGGGGCGGACAGGCGGCCGTACCGCCCGAAGACCTCGTCACGCTGACCATCGACGGCATCGAGACCAGCGTCCCCAAGGGGACCTTGGTCATCCGCGCCGCCGAGGAACTCGGCATCGAGATCCCGCGGTTCTGCGACCACCCGCTCCTCGACCCCGCCGGCGCCTGCCGCCAGTGCATCGTCGAGGTGGAGGGCCAGCGCAAGCCGATGGCCTCCTGCACCATCACCTGCACCGACGGCATGGTCGTCAAGTCGCAGCTCACCTCGCCCGTCGCCGAGAAGGCCCAGAAGGGTGTGATGGAGCTGCTGCTCATCAACCACCCGCTGGACTGCCCGGTCTGCGACAAGGGCGGCGAATGCCCGCTCCAGAACCAGGCGATGTCGCACGGCGAAGCCGAATCCCGGTTCGAAGGCCGGAAGCGGACGTACGAGAAGCCCGTCCCGATCTCCACCCAGGTGCTGCTGGACCGCGAACGCTGCGTGCTCTGCGCACGCTGCACCCGGTTCTCCAACCAGGTGGCCGGCGATCCGATGATCGAGCTGATCGAGCGCGGCGCGCTCCAGCAGGTCGGCATCGGCGAGGGCGACCCCTTCGAGTCGTACTTCTCCGGCAACACCATCCAGATCTGCCCGGTCGGTGCGCTCACCTCGGCGGCGTACCGCTTCCGCTCGCGCCCCTTCGACCTGGTCTCCTCGCCCTCGGTCTGCGAGCACTGTGCGGGCGGCTGCGCCACCCGCACCGACCACCGGCGCGGCAAGGTCATGCGCCGCCTCGCGGACAACGACCCCGAGGTCAACGAAGAGTGGCTGTGCGACAAGGGACGCTTCGGCTTCCGCTACGCCCAGCAGCGCGACCGGCTCACCACCCCGCTGGTCCGCAACGCCGAAGGCGTCCTCGAACCGGCCTCCTGGCCGGAGGCGCTCGCCGCCGCCGCCGCGGGACTCGGCGCGGCACGCGGCCGGGCCGGGGTGCTGACCGGAGGCCGCCTCACCGTCGAGGACGCCTACGCGTACAGCAAGTTCGCGCGGGTCGCCCTGGACACCAACGACATCGACTTCCGGGCCCGGGTCCACAGCGGCGAGGAGGCCGACTTCCTGGCCGCCCGCGTCGCCGGACGCGGCCACGACCTGGACGGCGAGGGAACCACCTACACCTCGCTGGAGGGCGCGTCGGCGGTCCTGCTCGCCGGATTCGAGTCCGAGGAGGAGGCGCCCGGCGTCTTCCTCCGGCTCCGCAAGGCCCACCGCAAGCACGGCCAGCGGACCTGGGCCCTCGCCTCGCACGCCACCCGCGGACTGGAGAAAGCGGGCGGCACCCTGTTGCCGGCCGCCCCCGGTACCGAGACCGAGTGGCTGGACGCGCTCGCCGGAGGCGTCGGGCTCGACGAGGCCGGAGCGGCCGCCGCCGAAGCGCTGCGCGGCGAGAACTCCGTCATCGTCGTCGGCGAACGGCTCGCCGGGGTCCCCGGCGCGCTGACCGCCGTCCTGCGCACCGCCACCGCCACCGGCGCCGACCTGGTGTGGATTCCGCGCCGGGCCGGGGAGCGCGGGGCACTGGAGGCCGGGGCCCTTCCGACCCTGCTGCCCGGGGGCCGCCCGGCCACCGACCCGCGCGCCCGCCAGGAGGTCGCCGCCCTCTGGGGCCTCGCCGACCTTCCGGCCCGCCACGGCCGCGACACAAGCCAGATCCTCGGCGCCGCCGCCACCGGCGAACTCGGCGCCCTGCTCGTCGCGGGCGTCGAACCCCGCGACCTGCCGGACCCGGCCGCCGCACTGGCAGCACTGGACGAGGTCGGCTTCCTCGTCTCGCTGGAGCTGCGGCCCAGCGAGGTCACCGACCGTGCCGACGTGGTGCTGCCCGTGGCCGCCGTCGCCGAGAAGTCCGGCACCTTCCTCAACTGGGAAGGCCGCGCCAGGATGTTCCAGGCGGCGCTGAAGCCCGAGCAGATGACCCGTACCCTCGCGCCGACCGACGGCCGGGTGCTGCACATGCTGGCCGACGCGCTCGATGTCCACCTCGGGCTGCCCGACCTCGCCGCCGCCCGCCGCGAACTCGACCGGCTCGGCGGCTGGACCGGCGGGTACGCGAGCACGCCGAGGGAGATCGGCCGCCCGCTGCCCCGGCCCGGCGACGGCGAGGCGATCCTCGCCGGCCACCGCATGCTGCTCGACCTGGGCCGCCTCCAGGAGGGCGACGAGGCACTGGCCGGTACCCGGCACGCCGCCGTCGCCCGGCTCTCGGCGCACACCGCTGCCGAGACCGGGGTGAAGGACGGCGACCTGCTCGCCGTCACCGGACCGGCCGGCAGCGTCGAACTCCCGCTGCGGATCACCGAGATGCCGGACCGGGTGGTCTGGGTACCGCTCAACTCCACCGGACGTGGCGTCCCGGCGCAGACCGGCGCCCGCCCCGGCGGCCTGGTCCGGATCGGCGCCGCCACCACCGCAGCCCCCGCAGACTCACCGGAGGTGCGAGCGTGAACAGCCTCGCTCACCTGGCCACGGCCCCCGGCGGCGCCCCGCTGGCCGCCGAGGACCTCTCGATGTTCGGCACCGACCCCTGGTGGCTGGTCGTCGTCAAGGCGGTCTTCTGCTTCGCGTTCCTGATGGTGACCGTGCTCTTCGCGATCATCTGGGAGCGCAAGGTCGTCGCCTGGATGCAGCTGCGCATCGGCCCCAACCGGAACGGCCCCTGGGGGCTGCTCCAGTCGCTCGCCGACGGCGTCAAGCTGATGCTGAAGGAAGACCTGATCGTCAAGCGCGCCGACCGGGTCGTCTACATCCTCGCGCCGATCGTCGCGGCCATCCCGGCGTTCATGGCGATCGCCGTGATCCCGTTCGGCCCGTCCGGCAACGAGGTGTCGATCTTCGGCCACCGCACGACGATGCAGCTCACCGACCTGCCGATCGCGATGCTCTACATCCTCGCGGTGGCCTCGGTCGGCATCTACGGCATCGTCCTCGCCGGCTGGTCCTCCGGCTCGACCTACCCGCTCCTCGGCGGGCTCCGGTCCTGCGCCCAGATGATCAGCTACGAGATCGCGATGGGCGCCGCGTTCGCCTCGGTCTTCCTCTACTCCGGGTCGATGTCGACCTCGAAGATCGTGGAGGCGCAGGCCGACCGCTGGTTCATCATCCTGCTGCCGGTCTCGTTCATCATCTACATCGTCACCATGGTCGGCGAGACGAACCGCGCCCCGTTCGACATGCCGGAGTCCGAGGGCGACCTCGTCGGCGGCTTCAACACCGAGTACTCGTCGATCAAGTTCGCGATGTTCATGCTCGCCGAGTACGTGAACATGGTGACGGTCTCCGCGGTCTCCGCGACCCTCTTCCTGGGCGGCTGGCGGGCCCCGTACCCGATCAGCACTTTCTGGGAGGGCGCGAACCACGGCTGGTGGCCGATGCTCTGGTTCGTCGTCAAGGTGCAGGTACTCCTCTTCTTCTTCATCTGGCTCCGCGGCTCGCTGCCCCGCGTCCGCTACGACCAGCTGATGAAGCTCGGCTGGAAGGTCCTCATCCCGGTCTCCGTGGTCTGGCTGATGCTGGTCGCCACCGTGCGCGCCCTGAACAACGAGGGCTACGACTTCTCCAGGATCGTGCTGTACGTCGCGGGCGCCGTGATCGCGGTGCTGCTGATCTCCTTCGTCGCCGACGCCGTCCGCGACCGCAAGGGCCGCGAGGAGGAGGCGAAGGCGGGCCCGCCGCCCGAATTCGACCCGATGGCGGGCGGATTCCCCGTACCGCCGCTGCCCGGACAGACCCTGCCGCCCGTGCCCCGGCGCACCCCGCGCCGCACTCGGGAGCTCGTTGTCAGTGGTGGCCCCGATACTCAGAGTGACGACAGTGTGAGTGACGGAAAGGAGGCCGACCGTGTCTGAGCCACAACCCCCGAACTCCTCGGGGGAGAAGTTCCAGAACCCCGTGGCCGGGTTCGGCGTGACCTTCAAGGCCATGTTCAAGAAGCGGCTCACGGAGCAGTACCCGGAGACGCCGAAGGTGACGGCGCCGCGCTTCCACGGCCGTCACCAGCTCAACCGGCACCCGGACGGCCTGGAGAAGTGCGTCGGGTGCGAGCTGTGCGCCTGGGCCTGTCCCGCCGACGCCATCTACGTCGAAGGCGCGGACAACACCGACGAGGAGCGCTACTCCCCGGGCGAACGGTACGGCCGCGTCTACCAGATCAACTACGCGCGCTGCATTCTCTGCGGTCTCTGCATCGAGGCGTGCCCCACCCGGGCGCTCACGATGACCAACGAGTTCGAGCTCGCCAACACCACCCGCGCCAGCCTCATCTACACCAAGGACGAGCTGCTCGCGGGGCTGGAGGAGGGCATGGTCGACAGCCCGCACGCGATCTTCCCCGGTATGGACGAACAGGACTACTACCGAGGCCTGGTGACCGAGGCCGCTCCCGGTACCGAGCGCCAGCTCGCGGTGTCCAAGGGGGAGAAGCCGGAGTCCGACGTCGACGAGGACGCCGTGGTGCCGGCGTCCGCCGCCGCTTCGGCGGCGTCCCACGAGCACGGCCACGGCTCACCCACCCACGGTTCGCACGGGCAGAGGGGAGCGGACGCATGAGCGCTCTGGCGGCAGCGGCCTCCACCACCTCGACCGGCGAGGCCGTGCAGTTCTGGATCCTCGGTACGGTCGCCGTGCTCGGCGCCCTCTCCACCGTCCTGATGAGGCGGGCCGTGCACAGCGCGCTCTCCCTCGCCGGGACCATGATCGTGCTGGCGGTCTTCTACCTCGCCAACGGCGCCTACTTCCTCGGCATCGTGCAGGTCGTCGTGTACACCGGCGCGATCATGATGCTCTTCCTCTTCGTCGTGATGCTCGTCGGCGTCACCGCCGCGGACTCGCTGAAGGAGACCCTCAAGGGCCAGCGCTGGCTGGCCGCCGGATGCGGCCTCGGCTTCGGTGTGCTGCTCGTCGCCGGCATCGGCAACGCCTCCCTGAACAGCTTCAACGGCCTCGGCACCGCCAACGCCGTGCACGGGGGGAACGTCGAGGGACTCGCCAACCTCATCTTCACCAAGTACGTCTTCGCGTTCGAGATCACCGGCGCCCTCCTCATCACCGCGACGGTCGGAGCGATGGTGCTCACCCACAAGGAGCGCACCGAACGCGCCCTCAACCAGCGGGAGATGTCCGAGGCCCGGGTCCGCTCGAACCACCTGCCGCCGCTGCCCGCCCCCGGTGTCTACGCCCGGCACAACGCCGTGGACATCGCCGGCCTGCTCCCCGACGGCACCCCGTCCGAGCTGACCGTGATGCGCACCCTGCGCGACCGCGGCCAGATCCGCGACGTCTCCGAGGAGGCGCTCGCCGACCTCAAGGCACTGGAACAGCGGTCCGGTGAGCGGCTCGGCCGCTCCACCGCCCTCACCGCCCGGGGCGCTTCCACGCGCTCGGGGCGGCAGGGCGACCGCGCCGGGAACGGGGAGGACACCCAGTGAATCCCGTCAACTACCTCTACCTGGCAGCCCTGCTGTTCACCATCGGCGCCAGTGGGGTGCTGATCCGGCGGAACGCGATCGTGGTGTTCATGTGCGTGGAGCTGATGCTCAACGCCTGCAACCTCGCCTTCGTCACCTTCTCCCGCATGCACGGCAACCTCGACGGCCAGATCATCGCGTTCTTCACGATGGTCGTCGCCGCCGCGGAAGTCGTCGTCGGGCTGGCGATCATCGTGTCGCTGTTCCGCTCCCGCCATTCGGCCTCGGTCGACGACGCCAGCCTGATGAAGCTGTGAGGGGCTGAATCGTGGAGAACCTGATCGCGCTGCTCATCGCGGCGCCCCTGCTCGGAGCGGCCGTCCTGCTGTGCGGGGGCCGCCGGCTCGACCGGGCCGGACACTGGCTCGGCACCCTGCTGGCCGGGGTGTCGTTCGTCCTGGCCGTGGCGCTCTTCGCCGACATGCTCGGCAAGGGCGCCGAAGAACGCCTGCTGCACCAGAAGCTGTTCAGCTGGATTCCGGTGGAGGGCTTCCAGGCCGACGTCGCCTTCCAGCTCGACCAGCTGTCGATGACCTTCGTCCTGCTGATCACCAGTGTGGGCACCCTGATCCACATCTACTCGATCGGCTACATGGAGCACGACGAACGCCGTCGTCGCTTCTTCGGCTATCTCAACCTCTTCGTCGCGGCGATGCTCATCCTGGTCCTCGCCGACAACTACCTGCTGCTGTACGTCGGATGGGAGGGCGTCGGCCTCGCCTCGTACCTCCTCATCGGCTTCTGGCAGCACAAGCCCAGCGCGGCGACCGCGGCCAAGAAGGCCTTCCTGGTCAACCGGGTCGGCGACATGGGCCTCTCCATCGCGATCATGCTGATGTTCACCACCTTCGGCACCTTCGCCTTCGGGCCGGTGCTCGGAGCGACCGGCGACACCAGCGAGGGCAAGCTCACCGCGATCGGCCTGATGCTGCTGCTGGCCGCCTGCGGCAAGTCCGCCCAGGTGCCCCTCCAGTCCTGGCTCGGCGACGCGATGGAGGGCCCGACCCCGGTCTCCGCCCTCATCCACGCCGCGACCATGGTCACCGCCGGTGTGTACCTCATCGTCCGCTCCGGCGCGATCTTCAACGCCGCCCCGGACGCCCAGCTCGTCGTCACCGTCGTCGGAGCGGTCACGCTCCTCTTCGGTGCGATCGTCGGTTGCGCCAAGGACGACATCAAGAAGGCGCTGGCCGGCTCGACGATGTCGCAGATCGGCTACATGATCCTCGCCGCGGGCCTCGGCCCCATCGGCTACGTCTTCGCGATCATGCACCTGGTGACGCACGGCTTCTTCAAGGCCGGACTCTTCCTCGGCGCCGGCTCGGTCATGCACGGCATGAACGACGAGGTCGACATGAGGAAGTTCGGCGGCCTGCGGAAGTACATGCCGGTCACCTTCCTCACCTTCGGCCTCGGCTACCTCGCCATCATCGGCTTCCCCGGCCTCTCCGGGTTCTTCTCCAAGGACAAGATCATCGAAGCGGCCTTCGCCAAGGGCGGCACCGAGGGCTGGATCCTCGGCGCCGTGACCCTGCTGGGCGCCGCGATCACCGCGTTCTACATGACCCGCGTGATGCTGATGACCTTCTTCGGCGAGAAGCGCTGGCAGCCGGACGCGGAAGGCCACGAGCCGCACCCGCACGAGTCCCCGAAGTCGATGACGATCCCCATGATCGTGCTCGCCTTCGGCTCGGTCTTCGCGGGCGGCTTCTTCTCCATCGGCGACCGGTTCCTGCACTGGCTGGAGCCGGTGACCGGCCACGACCACGGGGACTCCCCGGTCGGCGCCAGCACCGTCACCGGCGCCACCATGGTGGTGCTCGTCATCGGTGTCGCCATCGCCTGGGCCATGTACGGCCGCAGGCCGGTGCCCGCCGTCGCCCCGCGCGGCTCGCTGCTCACCCGGGCCGCCCGCCGCGACCTCCTCCAGGACGACTTCAACCACGTGGTCCTGGTCCGCGGCGGCGAGCACCTCACCCGCTCCCTGGTGTACGTCGACCACTCGCTGGTCGACGGCGTCGTCAACGGTACGGCCGCCTCGGTCGGCGGGCTCTCCGGCCGACTGCGGAAACTGCAGAACGGCTACGCCCGCTCCTACGCGGTCTCGATGTTCGGCGGTACGGCGGTCCTCATCGCCGCGACCCTGCTGATGAGGGCGGTCTGATCACCATGTCCTTTCCCCTCCTGACAGCGACGGCGGCACTCCCGGCGATCGGCGCCATCGCCACCGCCGCCGTCCCGGCCCAGCGGCGCACCGCCGCGAAATGGCTGGCGCTGCTCGTCTCGCTGGCCACCCTGGTGCTCGCGGCGATCGTGTTCGTACGCTTCGAGCCCGGCGGCGACCGCTACCAGCTCACCGAGTCGCACGCCTGGATCGCCGACTTCGGCGTCCGGTACGAACTCGGCGTGGACGGCATCGGGGTGGCGCTCCTCGCGCTCACCGCGCTGCTCATCCCGTTCGTGATCCTGGCCGGCTGGCACGACGCCGACCCCCTGGAGACCCAGTCCTCCCGGTGGCGCCCCACCCAGGGCTTCTTCGCCCTGATCCTGATGGTGGAGGCGATGGTGATCCTCTCCTTCGAGGCCACCGACGTCTTCCTCTTCTACATCCTCTTCGAAGCCATGCTCATCCCGATGTACTTCCTCATCGGCGGCTTCGGGGACCGGGCCCACGCGGGCACCGACGAGAACGCCTCGGCCCAGCGCTCGTACGCCGCGGTGAAGTTCCTCCTCTACAACCTCGTCGGCGGCCTCATCATGCTGGCGGCCGTCATCGGGCTGTACGCCGTCGCCGGAAGCTTCTCGCTCTCCGAGATCGCCGAGGCCCGCGCGAACGGTTCGCTGGAGATGGCGACCAGCACCGAGCGGTGGCTCTTCCTCGGGTTCTTCTTCGCCTTCGCGGTGAAGGCCCCGCTCTGGCCGCTGCACACCTGGCTGCCCAACGCCATGGGCGAGGCGACCGCACCCGTCGCCGTGCTGATCACCGCGATCGTCGACAAGGTCGGCACCTTCGCGATGCTCCGCTTCTGCCTCCAGCTCTTCCCGGAGGCCAGCAAGTGGGCCACCCCGGTGATCCTCGTCCTCGCTCTGGTCTCCATCGTGTACGGCGCGCTCCTCGCGGTCGGCCAGCGCGACATCAAGCGGCTGATCGCCTACGCGTCGATCTCCCACTTCGGCTTCATCATCCTGGGCATCTTCGCGATGACCAGCCAGGGCCAGTCGGGCGCCACGCTCTACATGGTCAACCACGGCATCTCGACCGCCGCCCTGATGCTGGTCGCCGGATTCCTCATCACCCGGCGCGGCTCCCGTCTCATCGCCGACTACGGCGGAGTCCAGAAGGTCGCCCCGATCCTCGCGGGCACCTTCCTGATCGGCGGCCTCGCCACCCTCTCGCTGCCCGGACTCGCCCCCTTCGTCAGCGAGTTCCTCGTCCTGGTCGGGGTGTTCAGCGCCTACCCGGTGGTCGGGATCATCGCCACCACCGGCATCGTGCTCGCCGCGCTCTACGTCCTGGTGCTCTACCAGCGCACCATGACCGGCCCGGTGAAGGCCACCGTCCAGGGCATGCCGGACCTGCGGGTCCGCGAACTGGCGGTGGTCGTACCGCTGATCGCACTGCTGATCTTCCTGGGCGTCTTCCCGAAGCCGCTCACCGAGATCGTCGACCCGGCGGTGGAGCACACCATGTCCGACGTACAGAAGCAGGACCCCCAGCCCGAGGTGGAGGCCGCCAAGTGAGCGCAACAGCTGTCCACAGCATGTGGACCGTGGCGAGCGGGGTGACAACGGCCGCCCCGGACGTGAAGTTCACGGCCCCCACCATCGAGTACGCCCAACTCGCGCCCGTCCTGATCGTGGTCGGCGCCGCGGTGCTCGGCGTCCTGGCGGAGGCCTTCGTGCCCCGCCGGGGCCGGTACCTCACGCAGGTCCTCCTCACCGTCGTCGCCCTGGCCGCCGCGTTCGCCTCGGTCGTCGGGCTCGCCGCCGGCGGATACGGCACGACCAAGGCCCACATCGCCGCGATGGGCGCCGTCGCGGTGGACGGCCCGGCGCTCTTCCTGCAGGGCACCATCCTGCTGGCCTCGATCGTCGCGGTCTTCACCTTCGCCGAGCGGCGGCTCGACCCCGCCCCGCACGGCAACCGGGTCGACTCCTTCGTCGCCCAGGCCGGGTCCGTCCCGGGCAGCGACAGCGAGAAGCAGGCGGTCCGGGCCGGGTTCACCACCACCGAGGTGTTCCCGCTCCTCCTCTTCGCCGTCGCGGGCATGCTGGTCTTCCCGGCCGCCAACGACCTGCTGACCCTCTTCGTCGCGCTCGAAGTCTTCTCCCTGCCGCTCTACCTCCTCTGCGCCCTCGCCCGCCGCAAGCGGCTGATGTCGCAGGAGGCCGCGGTGAAGTACTTCCTGCTCGGCGCGTTCTCCTCGGCGTTCCTCCTCTTCGGGATCGCCCTCCTCTACGGCTACGCGGGCTCCGTCTCGTACGCCACCATCGCGAGCGTCGTCGACGGCTCGGTCACCGAGATCGACCCCGCCCTCGCCTCCACCATGGGCAACGACGCGCTGCTCCTCATCGGCGGCGCGATGATCCTGATGGGACTGCTCTTCAAGGTCGGCGCGGTGCCGTTCCACATGTGGACCCCGGACGTCTACCAGGGCGCACCGACCCCGGTCACCGGGTTCATGGCCGCCGCCACCAAGGTCGCCGCGTTCGGCGCGCTGCTCCGCCTGCTGTACGTCGTGCTCCCCGGCCTCGCCTGGGACTGGCGGCCGGTCATGTGGGGCGTGTCCATCGTCACCATGCTGGGCGGCGCGATCGTCGCGATCACCCAGACCGACATCAAGCGGCTGCTCGCCTACTCCTCGATCGCGCACGCCGGGTTCATCCTCGCCGGTGTCATCGCGACCACCCCGGAGGGCATCTCCTCGGTCCTCTTCTACCTCGTCGCCTACTCCTTCGTGACGGTCGGCGCCTTCGCCGTCGTCACCCTGGTGCGGGACGCGGGCGGCGAGGCGACCCACCTGTCGAAGTGGGCCGGGCTCGGCCGGCGCTCCCCGCTGACCGCCGCCGTCTTCGCGGTGTTCCTGCTGGCCTTCGCCGGTATCCCGCTCACCTCCGGTTTCTCCGGCAAGTTCGCCGTGTTCAAGGCGGCGGCGGACGGCGGTGCGGGCGGACTCGTCGTGGTCGGTGTGATCTCCTCGGCGATCGCCGCGTTCTTCTACATCCGGGTCATCGTCCTGATGTTCTTCCAAGAGCCGAAGGCGGACGGCCCCACGGTCGCCGTCCCGTCCCCGCTGACGATGACCACCATCGGCATCGGTGTCGCGGTCACCCTGGTGCTCGGCCTCGCCCCGCAGTACTTCCTGGACCTGGCGAGCCAGGCGGGGATCTTCGTGCGGTAGCGGTGCGTGGCGGCGTGGTGCACACGCCGTTCCCCCAACGCCGGACGGGCTGGAGTCAAGCCCGTCCGGCGTTGTCGTACGGGCCGCCTATGGTGAAGAGGGACGTACGGCCCGCGGGACGACGGACACGACGACGACGGCGAACAGAGCGACGAGCAGGACGGGCGACACCATGGATGTGACCGAGGACGTGACCGGTGCCACCGGCAGCGCGGCCACCGGCGACAGCGAGGCGCGGCAGACCCTGCACCGGGTCTTCGGGTACGAATCGTTCCGGGGCGAGCAGGGCGCGATCATCGAACACGTGGTCGCGGGCGGCGACGCCGTCGTTCTGATGCCCACCGGCGGCGGCAAGTCCCTCTGCTACCAGATCCCCGCCCTGGTCCGCCCCGGCACCGGCATCGTCGTCTCCCCGCTGATCGCCCTCATGCAGGACCAGGTCGACGCCCTGCGCGCGCTCGGCGTCCGGGCCGGCTTCATCAACTCCACCCAGGACTTCGACGAGCGCCGCTCCATGGAGGCGCAGTACGTCGCCGGAGAGCTGGACATCCTCTACCTCGCGCCCGAACGGCTGCGCCTGGACTCCACGCTCTCGCTGCTCTCCCGGGGCACCGTCTCCGTCTTCGCGATCGACGAGGCGCACTGCGTCGCCCAGTGGGGCCACGACTTCCGCCCCGACTACCTCACCCTCTCCGTCCTCGGCGAGCGCTGGCCGGACGTCCCGCGCATCGCCCTCACGGCGACCGCGACGAACGCCACGCACCAGGAGATCACCCGCCGCCTGGGCATGCCGGACGCGAAACACTTCGTGGCCAGCTTCGACCGGCCCAACATCCAGTACCGCATCGTCCCCAAGTCCGACCCGAAGAAGCAGCTGCTCACCTTCCTCAAGGAGGAGCACACCGGGGACGCGGGCATCGTCTACTGCCTCTCCCGCAACTCCACCGAGAAGACGGCCGAGTACCTCTGCCGCAACGGCATCGAGGCCGTGCCGTACCACGCGGGTCTCGACGCCGGGACCCGCGCCGCCCACCAGTCCCGCTTCCTGCGCGAGGAGGGGCTCGTCGTCGTCGCGACGATCGCCTTCGGCATGGGCATCGACAAGCCGGACGTCCGCTTCGTCGCCCACCTCGACCTCCCCAAGTCCGTCGAGGGGTACTACCAGGAGACCGGCCGCGCCGGACGTGACGGCGGTCCCTCCACCGCGTGGATGGCATACGGCCTCCAGGACGTCGTCCAGCAACGCAAGCTCATCCAGGGCGGCGACGGCGACGAGGCACACCGCCGCCGCGCCTCCGCCCACCTGGACTCGATGCTGGCGCTCTGCGAGACCGTCCAGTGCCGCCGCGCCCAGCTCCTCACCTACTTCGGCCAGGAACCCACCGCCGCCGCCTGCGGCAACTGCGACACCTGCCTGGTCCCGCCGGAGACCTGGGACGGCACGGTCGTCGCGCAGAAGATGCTCTCCACCGTGGTCCGGCTCAAGCGGGAGCGGAACCAGAAGTTCGGTGCCGGGCAGATCATCGACATCCTGCTGGGCCGGAAGACCGCGAAGGTCATCCAGTTCGACCACGACCAGCTCTCCGTGTTCGGCATCGGTGAGGAGCTGGCCGAGGCCGAATGGCGCGGCGTCGTCCGCCAGCTGCTGGCGCAGGGGCTGCTCGCCGTGGAAGGGGAGTACGGCACCCTCGTCCTGACCGACGCCAGTGCCACGGTCCTCGGCCGTGAGCGCGAGGTACTGCTGCGTAAGGAGCCCAAGCGGGCCACCGAGAGGACAGTGGCCAAGGGCGAGCGCCGCGCCAAGTCGGCTGCCGCCGCCGCGGATCTGCCCGCGTCCGCCGTGCCCGTCTTCGAGGCGTTGCGCGCCTGGCGCGGGGCGACGGCGAAGGAACAGGGCGTCCCGGCGTACGTCATCTTCCACGACGCGACCCTGCGCGAGATCGCCACCCTGCACCCCTCGTCCCTGGGCGAGCTGGGCGGGGTCAGCGGCCTGGGCGAGAAGAAGCTGGCGACCTACGGTGAGGGCGTGCTGGAGGTCCTGGCGGGGCTGGGAGCACCCGGCGAACGGCCTGCGGAACGCCCCGCCGCCGAGACCCCGGTACGGACGCCCGAGAGGACGGCCCCGGAGCCCTCACGGGCCCCCGCCCGTACGACGGCCCCGGCCGAGCCGTACGCCGACGCCGAGTTCAACTGGGACGAGGAGGAGCCCCCGGAGTACGAGTGAGTGGGGGCGGACCACGGAGTCGGTGGCCCGGAGCTACTCCGGAGCCACCGGCCGGCGCGGCGGTGCGATCGCCGTGAGGTCGAGGTCGACGGGGAACGGCACGGACACCTTCAGCCGGTCGTGGAAGATCCCCGTCGACGTGTAGGCACCGGTGGCGGGCTCCCGCTCGAAGACGTGGGCCACGGCCCGCCCGTCCTGGTTCTCCACCCACGCCCGCACCCGAGTTGACCTGGACCGGGGCCCCGGGCCGCACCGACCGCCCGGGCCGCACCGACCGGCGTGGACCGCACCAACCGGTGTGGACCGCGAGCCGCCGCCCCCACCACCCCGCCCCGCCCGGGCCACGCCCCGCCCGGCCGCCTCACCCTGCCGTCACGACCGTCCCCGTCACGACCGTCCCCGTCACCTCGCCGAGCCCCACCCGGGTGCCGTGCGGCCCCGGCGCCCACGCGGTCATGGTCACCGTGTCGCCGTCCTCCAGGAACGTCCGGGTGCCGCCGGGAACGTCGAGCGGGTCGCGGCCGTTCCAGGTCAGCTCCAGCAGCGAACCGCGCTGGTGCGGCTCGGGCCCGCTCACCGTGCCGGAGCCGTAGAGGTCGCCGGTGCGCAGCGAGGCGCCGTTCACCGTCATCTGCGCCAGCTGCTGGGCCGCCGTCCAGTACATGGTGGAGAACGGCGGTTCGGCGACCAGTTTCCCGTTGATCGCGACGGAGATCCGCAGGTCGATGCCGCCCGGCTCTTCCTCGTCCGCGTCGTCGAGGTACGGCAGGAGTGCGGCGTCCCGGACGGGCGGGGCGGTGCGGGCCGCGTCCAGCGCCTCCAGCGGGGTCACCCACGCGGAGACGGAGGTGGCGAACGACTTGCCGAGGAACGGGCCGAGCGGGACGTACTCCCACGCCTGGATGTCGCGCGCCGACCAGTCGTTGAGCAGCTGGACGCCGAAGACGTGCTCGCGGAAGTCGGCCAGTGGCACCGCCGTGCCCTGCGCGGACGGCACCCCCACCACGAAGCCGACCTCGGCCTCGATGTCCAGCTTCGCCGAGGGCCCGAAGACGGGCGCCGCGTCGGTGGGCGCCTTGCGCTGCCCGGCAGGGCGCACCACGTCCGTACCCGAGACGACGACCGTGCCGGCCCGGCCGTGGTAACCGATCGGAAGGTGCTTCCAGTTGGGCGTCAGCGCGGCACCGTCCGGGCGGAAGATCCGGCCCACGTTGGTGGCGTGGTGCTCGCTGGCGTAGAAGTCGACGTAGTCGGCGACCTCGTACGGCAGATGGAGCGTCACCGTGTCGATCGGGTGGAGCAGCGGCTCCAGTTCGGCGCGGTGCGAGGGGACGGTCAGCCAGCCGGTGAGCGCCCGCCGCACGTCCCGCCACGCGGTGCGCCCGGCCGCGAGGAGCGGCATCAGGCTGGGCCGGTCCAGCAGTCCGGCGTACGGGGAGCCCAGGGCGTGGGCCGCCGCCCCGGCGTCCAGCACGTGGGAGCCGATCCGGACACCGACCCGCCGCCGGGCGGGGTCGCCGGACGGGCCGGCGGGGAGGGAGAACACGCCGTACGGGAGGTTGTGCGGGCCGAAGGGGTCGCCCTCGTCGGTGTCGAGCGGGCTGCTCTGCTCGGGCATGGGGTGCTGCCTCGCTTTCCGGTCGCGTCGGGGACACGTCGCTCGGGACCACGGTACGTCCGCGTGGCGCGGCCGTGTCCGCAAGCGGGCCTCGTACCCCGGGTGTTCGCCCGCACTCCGCCGTTCCGGGGACGCGTGGACGGCCTGTCAGCCCGCCGTCCGCGGGACGCGCTTCTCCCAGGTGCGGTGGAAGACGATCTCGTCACCGTCCTTGCAGATCACCTCGTTGGAGGTGAGGAAGTGCGTCGCGTCCGCGCCGGTCTCCGAGCGGGTCGTGATCTCCGTCCGCCAGGCCGTTTCCGGCCGGTGCAGCAGGACCGTCCGCTCCGACCGGGCCCGCGCCGACAGCGGGTCGTCCTGCTGGATCGTGAAGGTGTCGAGGGCGTCCTCGGTGATCTCCAGCCCGTCCGGGTGGAACCGCGTCCCGCCCGGACTCGGATCGGCCTCCAGCCGCCACTCGCCCCGGGCGAGGTCCCGGACGATCCGCCGCTCCGGGCGCTCCCCGTCCAGGGTGGCCGGCACGGACTCGCCGAGCGGCTCCGCCTGTTCGGGCTCCCCGAAGACGGGGGCGGGGTTCGCGGTGGGCCGGCGGACCGGGAGCTCGACCAGGCTGCCGTCCGCCTGGAGCGTGAACCCCGCCGAGTCGGCCTGCGGCCAGACCCAGGGCCAGTACGAGGAGGAGACGGCCAGCCGGATGCGGTGGCCGGGCGCGAACGCGTGCCCGATGCCGCCGAGTTCGAAGGTGACGTCCTCGGTGGTGCCGGGCGGCCAGTCCTCGGCGCGGTCGCTGCCGTGGCGGCCGGCCAGATTGAGGGCGCCCCGGGTGACGAGGGTGGAGGAGCCGTCCGGCGCCACGTCGCAGAGCCGGGCCACGACCTGGCCGCGCGGCACGGCCAGGGTCAGCCGCAGCCGCACCCGGGGACGGCCCAGGATCTCGACGGGCGCCCCCTCCACCGGAAACTCGAAGGCGACCGACTTGGCGTCCTCGTCACGCTGGTCGGGCGGTAGGTCGGCGTCGTTCCCGCACGGCGAGAACCGGCCCGCGTCCAGCCCGGTCTGCTGCGGCGAGCGGACGATCCGGCCACCGCCCCGCAGGGCGTACGCCACCGGGGTGATGCTCTCCGAAGGCCAGGCGCCGTCCCCGATCCAGCGGCCGGGCAGTGTCTCGTACCGGGTGGCGGGCGGGTGCGACCCGCTGATCCAGGACCGCAGCAGGGGCTCGCTCATCACCCCCGTCTCCTTCTCCTTCAGATGCTGGTCCCACCAGCGCAGCGTCTCCTGGAGGAAACCGATGGCCGGGCCGGGCGCCCGGCCCCGGTCCGGGTACTGGTGCGGCCACGGTCCGATCAGCCCGCGCACCCGGGACGGGTCCAGGTGTTCGACGAGACGCAGCACGGTGTCCCGGTAGGGATCGTGCCAGCCGCCCACCGCGAGGACGGCCGCCCGGATCGCGCCGTACTCCCCGCTGACGCTGCCGCGCACCCAGTAGTCGTCCCGGGTCTGATGGGCCAGCCAGGCGTGGACGACGGGGTCGAGGGACTCCAGCCGGTCGAGCCACATCTCTTTCCAGCCATCCCCGACGATCACGGGGTCCGGCGGCTCGGAGGCGGCGGCGAGCAGCCCGGCGGCCCGGGCGTGCAGGTCCGAGGCGAGGACCGACCCGCCCCAGTAAGCGCCGCCGTTGTCGTACCCGTCGTCCGTGGAGCACACCGCGACGACCGCCCGCAGCGCGTCCGGGGCCACCGCGGCGAGCCGGAGCGAGGCGGAGCCGCCCCAGGAGATGCCGAACATGCCGACCCGGCCCGAGCACCACTCCCGCTGCGCCAGCCAGTGGATGACCGCCACCCCGTCGGCCACCCCGGCCTCGCCGTACGCGTCCCCCGGCAGACCTCCGCTGTTGCCGTGGCCCCGCACGTCCACCCGTACCGAGGCGTAGCCGTGGCCCGCGTACCAGGGGTGCCGCTGCCGGTCCCGGGGCGCCGTCCCGTCGCCGAGCCGGTGCGGAAGGTACTCCAGCAGCGCGGGGACCGGCTCCTCGGTGACGGGCCGCCACACGCGCGCGTACAGATCGGTGCCGTCCGGCAGCGGGACGCGGACGTCCTCGCGGACGGTCTCGTACGGGAAATCGGTCCGGATGTGCATGGCGTACCTCGGTGTACGGGGCCGGAGGCCCGGGCGACCGGCGGTCTCCGCGCGGTGCGACAAAGCGGCAACTCGTGATCGTATGAGCCGATCCCGAACATACCGGCGGTGGCGGGAAGCCGCCCACGGTGATCCAAAGGGGACCGGATACGCTGGCATGAGTGAAGACAGCCGACAGATCGACATTCGTGTGATCGTCAGCAGACAGGAGACCCTCTCGTGACCGTCGTCGGGCCGTTCGGGCTGCGCGTGCGGGACCAGGCTCTTGAGGCCGAGGTCCAGACCGGCCTGGCCGCTGTCGAGGCCGGGCTTCTCGATGCCACCAAGAGTGACGTCCCCTTCATCACGGAGGCCGCGCAGCACTTGGTGCGGGCCGGAGGCAAACGGTTCCGGCCCCTGCTGGTGATGCTGGCGTCCCAGTTCGGCGACTCCGACGCCCCCGGCGTCGTGCCCTCCGCCGTCGTGGTCGAACTGACCCACCTGGCGACGCTGTACCACGACGACGTGATGGACGAGGCCGAGGTCCGCCGCGGGGTGGACAGCGCCAACGCCCGCTGGGGCAACTCCGTCGCCCTGCTCACCGGAGACTTCCTCTTCGCCCGCGCCTCGCACATCCTCTCCGACCTCGGTCCGGAGGCCGTCCGCATCCAGGCCGAGGCTTTCGAACGGCTGGTCACCGGACAGATCCTGGAGACGGTCGGACCGCGCGACGGCCGCGACCCGGTCGACCACTACATGGACGTCCTCAGCGGCAAGACCGGCTCCCTGATGGCCGTCTCCGGACGGTTCGGCGCCCTCATGTCCGGCGCCGACGAGAAGACCGTCGACGTACTCACCCAGTACGGCGAACGGCTCGGCGTCGCCTTCCAACTCGCCGACGACGTCCTCGACATCGCCTCCGACTCCCACGAGTCCGGCAAGACCCCCGGCACGGACCTGCGCGAGGGCATCGCCACCCTGCCGGTCCTGCTGCTGCGCGCCCAGGCAGCCGCGGACGGCAAGCCGGACGACCTGGAGCTGGTGGAGCTGCTCGACGGCGACCTCGCCGACGACGCCCGCCTCGCCGAGGCGCTGCGCCGGCTGCGCGTCCACCCGGCGCTGGAGCAGGCACGCCGCGACACCATCCGGTACGCCGAGGAGGCCAGGGCGGCCCTCACCCCGCTGCCCGACTGCTACGCCAAGTCGGCGCTCGCCGAACTGTGCGACCTGGTGGTGCACCGGGCGGGTTGACGCCCCGTCGACGCCACCCCTCCGGGTAAACCCCGGGGTGGCGTACCTCCGGTGGAGTGACGTCATACCCGAGCCGTACGCGGGGTTGATTCCCCGGACTGACGCGTGAGTCCGCCCGATGAGGTCAGATGGAGAACAACCACTCCTCCTGACCTCATCGGGTGAGAAGCGCGGCAGGGAGTGGACGAGCGCGACCGTAGTGACGGAAGCCGCCGACCACGGAGGTAGGGCACACATGGCACCCATCGACAGCTCGGAGACCCACGGCGGGACCCAGATCGGGACCCCCGGCGACCCCGCCGGAGCGGCCACCCGAACCGACCGGCTCCGCCGGAAGGCATCACGCACCGTCGTCCCCGTGGCGGTGGCGGGGGTGGCCGCCGCGACCATCGGACTCGTCCCCGCACTCGCCGACAGCGGCGACCCGGACCTGCCGAAGATCACCGCGCGGGAGCTCGTCGCGAAGATCGCCGCCTCGGACACCCAGCGGCTCTCCGGCACCGTGAAGATCGCCACCGACCTCGGCATCCCCTCGCTCGCCGGCCTCGCCGGCTCCCTCGGCCAGGGCGCGGGGGCATCTTCCGGCGCCGCGCCCGAGGACCGGCTGACCGAACTGGCCTCGGGTACGCACACCCTGAAGGTGGCCGCCGACGGACCCGACAAGCAGCGGCTGACGATCCTCCAGGGCTCGTCGGAATACAGCCTGATCCACAACGGCGACCAGGTCTGGGCCTACGACAGCGGCTCCGACGAGGTCTTCCACGCGGAGACGGGCGCCGCCGGGCACACGGACAGCCGCAGCGGGGGCGCGGCGGAGGGCACGCCCCAGCAGTTCGCCGACGAGGCGCTGAAGGCGGTCGGCGACACCACCTCGGTCACCGTCGACGGCACCGTGCGGGTGGCCGGGCGCGACGCGTACCAGCTGCTCATCAAGCCGAAGCAGTCCGGCTCCACCGTCGGTTCCGTGCGGATCGCGGTGGACGCGGACAACGGCGTACCGCTGCGGTTCACCCTGAGCCCCAGCTCCGGCGGGAAGGCCGCCGTCAACGTCGGCTTCACCAAGGTGGACTTCGGCAAGCCCGCCGCCTCGGCCTTCGACTTCACCCCGCCCAAGGGCGCCAAGGTGACCGAGGCCGGGGACGCCGCGGACCAGGAGTCGGCCGGCCAGGGCGGCGGACCTCTCGCGGACCTGCTGCCCGGCGGCCTCGGAGGGCTGGAGGGCACCGGCGGTGCCGGGAGCGCGGGGAGCACCGGGAACCTGGAGACGAAGACGCTGGGGGAGGGCTGGACCACGATCCTGCGGGCCGAAGTGCCCGGTGGCGAGGGCCTGTCGTCGGCGAAGGGCAGCTCTTCACTGCTCGACGCCTTCGGCGACAAGGCCTCGGGGAAGTTCGGCTCCGGCACGGTCTTCAGCACGCGCCTGGTGAACGCCCTCGTCACCGATCAGGGCAAGGTCTACGTCGGCGCGGTCACCCGGGACGCCCTCGTACGGGCGGCGAACGCCGACCGATAGGGCCGGGCCCCGCTGGTTCCTTCGTCGGGACCGGGCTGGACAGGAATCGGGGTGATCGGACCGGCCGTCCGTACCGTCGGCCGGCCGAGCCGTCCCCCGATCGGCTCGTCGCGGCACGAACGGCACGAACGGTGTGAACAGCGGAGTCGACACGGTACGTTCCGTTTCCGCCTCGCTCATGTTCGACTTTTGGCGACGACCTGTCAACAAGGAGTGGTGAGAGGCGCCCTATGCTCACGGAATGAGCGCATTGCCGAGTTCTGTGCGACGCAGCGAACGGTCCCGACGCGCGATCCTGGAGGCGGCCCTGGAGCTCTGCACGGAGAGGGGCTACGGGCGCGTGACGGTGGAGGCCATCGCCGCCCGTGCCGGTGTCAGCAAGAAGACGATCTACCGGTGGTGGCCGGCGAAGAGCGGCATCCTGATGGAGATCTTCACCGATGTCCTGTCCGACGCCGCCCCGTTCGCCGACACCGGGGACATCGAGGCCGATCTGTGCGTACACATCGGACTGGCGGTACGGCTCCTCGGGTCGCCCCCGTACGGACCGGCGTACGCCGGCATACTCTCCGAGCTCCACCACGACGACGAGCTCGCGCGGGACCTCACCGAGCGGGTCGTCGACCCACGGGTCGAACTGGCGGTCGCCCTGCTCACCCGCGCCCAGGAGCGGGGCCAGATCCGTGCGGACGCCGATCCGCGGCTGATGGTGGAGCTGCTCTACGGCCCGGTCTACTACCGCCACGTCCTGCGCAAACCGCCCCAGGACGAGGCGGCGATCGCCGCACTGGTCGCCGTGGTGCTGCGCGGGCCGGGCGCGGTGGCGGGCGGGGAGCCGGGTGCGGAGGCAGGGGCGGAGGCGGTGGCGGGCCTCGCCTGAGGGCGGGCCCCGCGTGTGCCGCGTGGGCTCCGCCCGGGGTGCGGCAGGCCCGGCGGCCCTTCAGTCCTGCCGGACGCGTCCGTGCAGGTGCATGTCGTGGAGACCGTCGAGATGCCGGCCGGCCGCCCTGCGGACTCCCTCCGCCGCGAACCCGGCCTTCGACGCCACCCGGCAGGAGGCCGGGTTGGCGATGGAGTGGCTGAGTTCCAGCCGGTCGAACCCGGCCGTGGTGAACGCCCAATCCGTCAGCCCGGTCACCGCGCGGGTGCAGACCCCGCGCCCCCGAGCGGCCGGGGTCGTCCAGTAGGCCACCTCGGCCCAGCCGTACTCCAGGTCCCAGTCACGCAGCGAGAGCCGGCCCAGCAGCCGGTCGTCCTCCGCGTCGGCGACGGCCCAGTGTCCCGCGGTCTCCCGCTCCCAGTCCTTCCGCCACGCCTCGATCCACCCCCGGGCCTCGTCGACGGAGTCGGCGCGGCGGATGTGCCAGCGCTGGATCTCCGGGTCCTCGAACGCGGTCCGCACGGCTTCGGCGTCGGTGAGCAGCCACGGCCGCAGCACCGACCCGCCGCCGAGCCGGAACGACGGCTGGACGGCGGCGGAGAGGCTGCCCGCGGTGATCGCGGGAGGGATGAGGGAGGGCATGGGCGGGATGGTACGGCCGGCCGACCGGGCCCGCGCGGTGTTTTCCGCTGACGGGTCGGCCGGAGAGCGTGCCGCCGAAGTCCCGCAGGGCTGCGGACCGTTCAGCCGAAGAGGCGTTCCAGTACCACCGCTATGCCGTCCTCGGTGTGCGGCAGCGTGACCTCGTCGGCGGCAGCCTTCAGTTCGGGATGGGCGTTGCCCATCGCCACCCCGTGCCCGACCAGCCCGAACATCGGCAGGTCGTTCGGCATGTCGCCGAAGGCGATGGCGTCCGCCGGGTCCAGGCCGAGGAGGTCCGCCGCCACCGCGAGCCCGGTGCCCTTGTGCACGCCGTAGGGGGCGAGTTCGACCGTGCCGGGGCCGGCCATGGTGACCGTCGCCAGATCGCCGACTGCGGCCCGGCCGAGAGCGGCGAGTTCGTCGTCGGTCAACTCCGGGTGGCGCACCATCACCTTGATGACGGGCTCGGCCCAGAGGTCGTCGCGGCGCCCGACCCGCTGGGCGGGGAGCGTCGGGTGCGGCATGCGGTAGCCGGGCTCGATCAGGGTCAGCCCCGCCGGGCCGTCCTGGTCGACGGCGGCGAAGACCGGACCCGCCTCCGCCTCGATCTTGCCCAGCGCCATGTCGGCCAGTTCCCGGTCCAGCGGCACCGAGCGGAGCATCCGGGACGACTCGGGGTCGTACACCTGGGTGCCCTGCCCGCAGACGACCGGGCCCCGGTAGTCCAGCTCCGCCAGAAGGGTGCGTATCCCCGGGACCGCCCGGCCGGTGACGATGATGTGCCGGGCGCCGGCCGAGGCCGCGCGCCGGAGGGCGGCGTGCGTGCGGGGGCTCACGGAGTCGTCGGGCAGCAGCAGGGTGCCGTCCAGGTCCGTGGCGACGAGGGTGTGCGCGACCCGGGTGTACGCGGGCGCGGGTGACGGATGCATGGTTCCAGCGTAGGGAGATCGGCTTTTCGCCGGGCGGCCCTGACCTGGGGCGACGGTCAGCTTCCCGGTGCTGCGGGGAGGCGGTCGGCCGGGCGGGCGGCGGAAAGCGATGATCTCGGGTGAATGGCCCCGGTACGCGCCGTGGGGGAAGCGCGTACCGGAGCGGACCGGAATCCCCGCCTCCTGTGCGCGGTACCGGTCGGACGCCTGTACGAGACGCGGGCAGCGCCCGAAGGGGCGGGTGTCCGGGAGGGGTACCGCACGCGCGCCGTGGGGGAAGCGGTGCGCCGGTGGGGCCGGGGCCGAGGGGGAGGATGCGGCGGAACCGCCGAGGAGGGGGGTGCCCTTGGTCTGCCCGGGACGGGACGGGGGCGAACCGGTGGGGGCCTGCTGAAACGATCCTTCGACGCCCGTTCGGCCCAGCGGAACCGTCTACGGCCACCTGTGCCGACCCCCGCCCCACATCACCCCCGGGGAGCGGACGCCTCCCCGCCTCCGCAGAGCAGCGCCAAGTACTCCCGCACGCGGGCCGGCTCCGCCGCCGGGGCGACGAGTCCGACGTGGTGGTCGGGGCGGACCACCACGACGGTGCCGTCCGCGCCGGGCTCGTACGCGGCGCGGACCAGCCCCTCGTGGTCGGTCACCCCCGCCCGGGCGCCCGGCTCCTCGTCGGGGGCGCGGACCTCCTCGGCGCCGTACACCCGGTGGGCGCGGACTGCGTCGCCGTACGTCCGCACCGCCTCGCCGAGGATCTCCTCGCTCTTCGGGCCGAAGCCGAGGAGGGTCGGGTGCGGCTCGGCGAAGAGGTGGTGCAGCCGGACCGGCGCACCGGTCGCCACCGAGCGGCACGGCGCGTCCGGCGCCCGGTCCCCGGACCGGGGCCCGGACTCCGGCGCTCCGGCGGCGAGCGAACTCCACCGGTAGCCGGTGGACAGGCCGCTCGCCTCCGGAGCGGTCGCCGAGTCCAGCCCGCCGCCGGGGCGGCGGATGGCGGCCATCGTCTCCGCGAGCCGCTCCGAGGTGAAGTCCAGGGTCCAGGCCGCGACGGGCAGCCGCTCCTCCTCGTAGGTGTCGAGCAGGGCCGGGGCGGCGAGACCGGTCAGGACGTGGGCGAGCTTCCAGCCGAGGTTGAAGGCGTCCTGTACACCGGTGTTCATGCCCATCCCGCCCGCGATCGAGTGGACGTGCGCCGCGTCCCCGGCGAGCAGCACCCGGCCGTCCCGGAAGCGGTCGGCCATGCGGACGTTGACGCGGTAGGTGGAGAGCAGGGTCGCGTGCCGGAGCACCTCGCCGGGGAGTCCGGTGTGCCGGGTGAGGAGACGGCGGAAGCCCTCCTCGGTCGGCGGCTGCGGCACCCCCGCCCCGTCCCGCTCGGGCCCCGCCTGGAACCACCAGCCCGATCCGGTGCCCGGGATCGGGCAGAGCATCACGGCGCCGGTGGCGTCGAACCACTGGTGCCAGATGCCCCGGTCGAGCGCGTTCTCGTCGATCTCGACGTCACCGCAGACCATCACCTGGTCGGCCTGCGTCTCGCCGGCGAACGGGATGCCGAGCAGCTTGCGCACCGGGCTGTGCGCCCCGTCGCAGCCCACCACGTACCGGGCGGTGACCGTCCCGCCGCCGGCGAGAGTCGCGGTCACGCCCGTGGCGTGCTGGTCGAGGCCGGTCAGCTCGGTGCCCAGCTCGACCTGGACGCCGTCCTTCGCCAGCCGGTCGCGGAGGATCTCCTCCAGCCGCCACTGGGCGATCAGCCGGGGCCAGTCGAAGGCGGAGGCGGGGACCGGGGCCGGGTCGGCGTACGGGTCGAAGTCGGCGACCGGGACGTGGTCGCGGTACTTGCGCATGGGCAGTGGCAGTGACCCGGACGCCAGCACCTCGTCGGCCACCCCGAGGCTCGCCAGGACCTCCAGCGACCGCAAGTTCGGCCCCTTCGCCCGTGAGCTGCGCGGATGGGCGGCGGACTTGTCGATGATCCGTACGCCGACGCCCCGGCGCGCGAGGTCGCACGCCAGGGTCAGGCCGGTGGGGCCGGCTCCCACGATCAGTACGTCGGTGGTCATGGCTGCTCCTCGGGTGCGGTGATGGCACCCAAGGGAAACGTAACCAAGGAACAAATGCAACCTGGTAACTAATTTTCGGAAGGGGGCCCGGTGGGAGCGGCGATGCCCCTGCCGGTCGCGGCGGCCGGCGGTACCGTCGCCCCGGTCGTCGCGACCGTGGTCGCGAGCCGGAGCGCCTCCGCCCTGCCGTGCCGCGCCGTACGCAGCGCGTCCCAGGTCAGCAGCGTCAACGCCACCCACACCAGCGCGAATCCGGCCCAGCGCTCCGGCGGCATCTCCTCGTGGAAGTACGCCACCCCCAGCGCGAACTGGAAGACGGGCGCCAGGTACTGCAGGAGGCCCAGCGTCGACAGCGGTACCCGGATCGCCGCCGCCCCGAAGGCGATCAGCGGGATCGCCGTCACCAGACCGGTCGAGGCGAGCAGCAGCCCGTGCCCGGCGCCCCCGCCGGAGGTGAAGGTGGTCTCGCCGCGCGCGCCGAGCCAGATCAGGAAGCCGAGGGCCGGCAGGAAGAGGACCGCGGTCTCGGCGGCCAGCGACTCCAGGCCGCCCATGTCGACCTTCTTCTTCGCCAGGCCGTACGTCGCGAAGGAGAAGGCCAGCACCAGGGAGATCCACGGCGGGTGGCCGTACCCGACGGCGAGGACCAGCACGGCGGCGAATCCGGTCGCCACCGCGATCCACTGGGCGGGCCGCAGGCGTTCGCCGAGGAGCAGCACGCCCATGGCTATGGTGACCAGCGGGTTGATGAAGTAGCCCAGGGACGCCTCGACCACGTGATCGCTGTTGACCGCCCAGATGTACAGGCCCCAGTTGACCGTGATCACCGCCGCCGCGGCGGTGATCAGAGCGAGCTTGCGCGGCCGGCGGACCAGTACGCCGATCCACGCCCAGCGCTTCAGTACGAGCAGGATGACGCCGACCACGGCCAGCGACCACACCATCCGGTGGGCCAGGATCTCGGCGGCCCCCGACGGCTTCAGCAACGGCCAGAAGAGTGGGACGAGGCCCCACATCCCATAGGCGCCGATTCCGTGGAGCAGCCCTGCCCGCTGCTCGTCCTTCCCCTCCACGGGGCCTCCCTCATGCGTGGGCCGGCGGCCGCCGACGCCATGAAGGTAGCTCCGGAAGAGGGCCCGCGTCATTGCCGTATCGCGGCTACGGTCATGACGCGAGCGCCTTCCGGACGTGCGCGGCCCGCGTGCGCCTCGTGGGCGACCCGCGCGCGGGGCGGTCAGGCGGCGGCGACGGCTTCGGCGACCGTCACGGAGACCGGGGTGGTGGGGCGGCCGATGAGCCGGGCCAGGTCGCCGCTGGTGCCGGCGAGCAGGCCGCGCCCGATCGCCTCGTCCACGTCGACCAGGATCTCCGCGAAGCCCGCGGGCAGTCCGGCGCCGACCAGGATCTCCTGGTGCACGGCGGCGGGCACCTCCTGGTACGCGATCTCCCGGCCGGTCGCCCGGGAGACCTCGGCCGCGTACTCCGCCAGCGACCAGGCGGTGTCGCCGCTCAGCTCGTACGCGGTGTCCAGGTGGCCCTCGCCGGTCAGCACGGCGGCAGCGGCGGCGGCGAAGTCGGCCCGGGGTGCCAGGGCGATGCGGCCCTCGCCCGCGTTGCCCACCACGGCACCGTGCGCCAGGACCGGCGCCAGGTTGGCGGTGTAGTTCTCCGTGTACCAGCCGTTGCGCAGGAAGGTGTGCGGCAGGCCGGAGTCCAGGATCAGCCGCTCGGTCGCCTTGTGCTCCTCGGCCAGCAGGAAGTCGGCGGCCGGTCCGCCCAGGACGCCCGTGTACGCCAGCTGCGCCACGCCCGCCTCCTTCGCGGCGTCGATCACCGCGGTGTGCTGCGCCACGCGCTTGCCGACTTCGCTGCCGGAGATCAGCAGGACCCGGTCGCCGGGGCGGAAGACCGTCTTGAGCGTTTCGGGCCGGTCGTAGTCGGCGACCCGCAGCTCGACACCGAGCGCGGCGAGCGGGGCCGCCTTCGCCGCGTCGCGTACGACCGCCGCGATCCGGTCGGCCGGGACGGTGGTGAGCAGCTGCTCGACGACCAGGCGTCCGAGCTGTCCGGTGGCTCCGGTGACGACGATGCTCATGGGTGGTTCTCCTTCGTGTCGCTCTGTTCCGTGCGGGTATGGACCCGTTTCAGATGTTTTGGTGTTGGTTGCTCCACTCACCCTAGGGCGGGTACTTACTCAGAGGAAGTACCCACTTTGAAGTAAGGTGGTCGCATGACGGTACGTACGGAGACTCCGGGCCAGCTCGTGGCCGCGGCGGCGCGCGCAGCCGACGTGAACCGCGCGATGTGCCCCTCCCGGGTGGTGCTGGAACACGTCACCAGCCGCTGGGGCGTGCTGGTGCTCGCGGCCCTGCTGGAGCGCCCGTACCGCTTCAGCGAACTGCGCCGCACCATCGAGAACGTCAGCGAGAAGATGCTGGCCCAGACCCTGCGCACGCTCGAACGCGACGGCTTCGTGCACCGGGACGCCCAGCCGGTGATCCCGCCCCGGGTGGACTATTCCCTCACCCCGCTCGGCCACGAGGCCGCCCGGCGCGTGTGGGAGCTCGCCCGTTGGTCCGAGCACCAGGTGGACGCTGTCGACGCCGCACGGGCGGAGTACGACGCACGCGAGGCGTGACACCGAAAGCCCCCTGGAGTCCGCCGGGAACACCGGAGCCCGGGTCCCGCTGCCGTTTCGACGAGGC
>NZ_JBHWZJ010000025.1:34113-40639 GCF_042728415.1 Streptomyces sp. NPDC060198
GGGACCCGGGCTCCTTCGGGTCGAGGACGGCGCCAGGGCTCAGCCGACGACGGTCCAGGTGTCCTTGCCCGCGAGGAGAGCCGCCAGATCGCCCTTGCCCTGCTGCTCGACGGCCCTGTCCAGCTGTTCGGACATCAGGGTGTCGTAGACGGGGCGTTCGACGCTGCGCAGGACTCCGACGGGGGTGTGGTGGAGGGTGTCGGGGTCGGCGAGGCGGGACAGGGCGAACGCAGTGGTGGGTGAGGCGGCGTGGGCGTCGTGGACCAGGACGCGGGAGCGGTTCTCGTCGGTGACGGCGACGACGTGGAGGTCGCCGGTGGCCGGGTCGCGGACCACGCCCTTCGAGCCGTCCGTGCCGAAGAGGATCGGCTGCCCGTGTTCGAGGCGGATGACCGCCTCCTGGGCGCGTTCCTTGTCCTTGAGGGCCTCGAAGGCGCCGTCGTTGAAGATGTTGCAGTTCTGGTAGATCTCGACCAGCGCCGTGCCGGGGTGGTCGGCCGCCGCCCGCAGCACGCCGGTGAGGTGCTTGCGGTCGGAGTCGATGGTGCGGGCCACGAACGAGGCCTCCGCGCCGAGCGCCAGGGAGACCGGGTTGAAGGGTGCGTCCAGGGAGCCCATCGGGGTCGACTTGGTGATCTTGCCGACCTCGGAGGTCGGGGAGTACTGGCCCTTCGTCAGGCCGTAGATCCGGTTGTTGAACAACAGGATCTTCAGATTGACGTTCCGGCGCAGGGCGTGGATGAGGTGGTTGCCGCCGATGGAGAGGGCGTCGCCGTCTCCGGTGACCACCCACACCGACAGGTCGCGGCGGGAGGTGGCGAGACCGGTCGCGATGGAGGGGGCACGGCCGTGGATGGAGTGCATCCCGTAGGTGTTCATGTAGTACGGGAAGCGGGACGAGCAGCCGATGCCGGAGACGAAGACGATGTTCTCCTTGGCCAGGCCGAGTTCGGGCATGAAGCCCTGGACGGCGGCCAGGACGGCGTAGTCGCCGCAGCCGGGACACCAGCGGACTTCCTGGTCGGACTTGAAGTCCTTCATCGACTGCGGGGCGTCGGCCTTGGGGACGAGCTGGAGGAGCGGGTGGTCGGTGTCAGCCATCGATGGTCTCCTTCAGGGCGGTGGCGAGCTGTTCGGCCTTGAACGGCATGCCGTTGACCTGGTTGTAGGAGTGGGCATCGACGAGGTACCTGGCGCGGATCAGGGTGGCGAGCTGGCCGAGGTTCATCTCGGGGACGACGACCTTGTCGTACCGCTTCAGGATCTCGCCGAGATTGCGCGGGAAGGGGTTCAGATGGCGCAGGTGGGCCTGGGCGATGGTGTCCCCGGCCGCGCGCAGCCGGCGTACTGCGGCGGTGATGGGGCCATAGGTCGAGCCCCAGCCGAGGACGAGCGTGGTGGCGCCGGTCGGGTCGTCGACCTCCAGGTCGGGGACGTCGATGTTGTCGATCTTCGCCTGGCGGGTGCGGACCATGAAGTCGTGGTTGGCCGGGTCGTAGGAGATGTTCCCGGTGCCGTCCTGCTTCTCGATCCCGCCGATGCGGTGTTCGAGGCCGGGGGTCCCGGGGACCGCCCAGGGGCGGGCGAGGGTCTCGGGGTCGCGTTTGTAGGGCCAGAAGACTTCGGTGCCGTCGTCCAGGGTGTGGTTGGGGGTGGTGGTGAAGGCGACCTGGAGGTCGGGGAGCTGCTCGGGGTCGGGGATGCGCCAGGGCTCGGAGCCGTTGGCGAGGTAGCCGTCGGAGAGCAGGAAGACCGGGGTGCGGTAGGCGAGGGCGATCCGGGCGGCCTCCAGGGCGGCGTCGAAACAGTCCGCCGGGGTCTTCGGGGCGACGACCGGGACGGGGGCTTCGCCGTTGCGGCCGTACATCGCCTGGAGCAGATCGGCCTGCTCGGTCTTGGTGGGCAGCCCGGTGGACGGGCCGCCGCGCTGGATGTCCACGATCAGCAGCGGCAGTTCGAGCGAGACGGCCAGGCCGATGGTCTCCGACTTCAGCGCCACACCCGGCCCCGACGTCGTCGTCACCCCCAGCGACCCGCCGAACGCGGCCCCCAGCGCCGCCCCGATCCCCGCGATCTCGTCCTCCGCCTGGAACGTCCGCACGCCGAAGTTCTTGTGCTTCGAGAGCTCGTGCAGGATGTCGGACGCCGGAGTGATCGGGTACGAACCGAGGTAGAGCGGCAGCCCCGCCTGCCGGGACGCCGCGATCAGCCCGTAGGACAGGGCCAGGTTCCCGGAGATGTTGCGGTACGTCCCCGTCGGGAACGCCTTCGAGGCCGGCGCGACCTCGTAGGACACCGCGAAGTCCTCGGTCGTCTCACCGAAGTTCCAACCCGCCCGGAAGGCCGCGACGTTCGCCTCCGCGATCTGCGGCTTCTTCGCGAACTTCAGCCGCAGGAACGCCTCCGTGCCCTCCGTCGGCCGGTGGTACATCCACGACAACAGGCCCAGCGCGAACATGTTCTTGCTCCGCTCGGCCTCCTTGCGCGACAGGCCGAACTCCTTCAGCGCCTCGATCGTCAGCGTGGTCAACGGCACCGGGTGGACGTTGAACGCCTCCAGCGAACCGTCCTCCAGCGGGGAGGTGTCGTAACCGACCTTCGCCATCGGGCGCTTCGTGAACTCGTCCGTGTTCACGATCAGCTCCGCCCCGCGCGGAACGTCCCCGATGTTGGCGCGGAGGGCCGCCGGGTTCATCGCGACCAGGACGTTCGGGGCGTCACCGGGCGTGAGGATGTCGTGGTCCGCGAAATGCAGCTGGAAGGACGAGACACCCGGCAGCGTCCCGGCGGGCGCCCGGATCTCGGCCGGGAAGTTCGGCAGGGTCGACAGGTCATTGCCGAACGACGCCGTCTCCGAAGTGAAACGGTCGCCCGTCAACTGCATACCGTCACCGGAATCCCCGGCGAATCGAATGATGACCCGATCCAGTCGACGGATTTCTTTCACGCCGACCTCCGCATTCGTCGCACGGGGAGCGCGCTGCTCCCCGAGGACAGCCTCGTCGGTCACATCGGCCTGGCTACTGACCTGGCTGGTCACTGAACTGGACCTCCCTTGGGCGGCGGCCCCGGAACAGCCGGCCCGCCGACGGTCCCCGGGGCCCACACTACGTCGGTAAGGGGCGTCTTCCTCCGTCGATCATATGGGGAGCGTCGGCGAGGGAGGCTGGTTCCCTCCTATTTTCCTGACGACTTCCAGCCTTACGTGGCAGATCGGAGGCCGGTGCCGTCTCGGCCTTTCGGCGTAGGCCGCACCTTTCCCGTCCGGTGAGGATTGAGCGCGCCGACAACCGTTCAAGAATGCGCGCTGTCCGGAATTCGGAGACGCGGGCGGAGGGGAACCGCGCCGGGAGGAACGAGGCCGAAGGGAGCGGTCCGGGGATGCGGGGTCCGGCGGAGCGGGGAGGGGACGCGGGGCGGCAGGGGCGGTCCGGGCCCGCCGGGCCACGGGGCGCCGTCCGAGGTGGGCGGGGGTGTGCGGCCGGAGGAGCGGGCCCTACGAGTTCAGATAGGTCAGCACCGCGAGCACCCGCCGGTGGTCGCCGTCGCTGGGCGCGAGACCGAGCTTGAGGAAGATGTTGCTGACGTGCTTCTCCACCGCGCCGTCGCTCACCACGAGCTGCCTGGCGACGGCGGAGTTCGTCCGCCCCTCCGCCATCAGACCGAGGACCTCCCGCTCGCGTGGCGTGAGCCCCGCCAGCACGTCCTGCTTGCGGCTCCGGCCCAGCAGCTGCGCCACCACCTCCGGGTCCAGCGCCGTCCCGCCCGCGGCCACCCGCACCACGGCGTCCACGAAGTCCCGCACGTCGGCGACCCGGTCCTTCAGCAGATAGCCCACCCCGCGCGTGCTGCCGGCCAGCAGCTCGGTGGCGTACCGCTCCTCGACGTACTGCGACAGCACCAGCACTCCGACGCCCGGGTGGTCCTTGCGCAGCCGCACCGCCGCCCGGACGCCCTCGTCGGTGTGGGTCGGCGGCATGCGTACGTCCGCGACCACCACGTCCGGCAACTCCTGACGTGCGTGCAGCTCCGCCAGGAGCCCGAGCAGCGCCTCAGCGTCCCCCACCCCGGCGACGACCTCGTGCCCGAGATCGGTGAGCAGCCGGGTCAGCCCCTCCCGCAGCAGGACCGAATCCTCGGCGATGACCACTCGTACCCGCACTGTGTTCTCCACGCTGCCGCTTCCCCCACTGCTGTCGTCGTCCGGCGCCGGGCACCCGGCGGTTCGCTTCCGTGCCCAGCATCCCAGCCCGGGGCCGCACGGGCGGAACGGGGTGGATTGCCGATTTCAGGGACGGCACGGGCGAGCATGGCAACGTCGGGCGCGAGCATTCACCTATGGGTGGGAAATAGCTGGTGAGAAGGGCATGAGGCGCGATGGGCGGAGTATATTTCGCGCGTCGGTGCGCCAGGGGGACTGCGGGCGGTTCCGCCGTGAAGAGATGAACGGCGGTGGGGAACAGGGAAACATGGTCAGGAAGAAGTCCATGATCATATGATCCGCGGTAGCCCTGGCATGGACCCGTTCCGCACCGCTCCCGCCTTTCCGGCAGAGCGGAGACGGAAATTCCGGATACGCGGCCGTCGCCCGGCCCGGTGCCCACAACCGCAGCGTCCACGGCAACACATGTTCGTCCGCCCACCGTCCACCAGAGTTTTCCGGAACACCCGGATGCCACGGACCGCTTTCGGACGTGCCGACGGCCGAGACCGCCTTTCCCGCCTTCCTCGGGCCGTGCGGGACCCGCGCGGTACCGCTGCCCGTCTCGGGCGTGCGGGGTACGCGCGGGGCGACGTTCACCGGGGCGCCCCGCCTCCGCCGCCGGCGGGGCGCTCGGGCTCCCCGCGCCGGTCAGTCCCGCCAGGGGAGCCGGGCGGTCACCGTCGTCGGTCCGCCCGCCGGGGACTCCACCGTGAGGCTGCCGTCCACGGCCCGCAGACGCTCCGCGAGTCCGGCCAGTTGGCCGCCCGCGGTCACGTCCGCGCCGCCCCGCCCGTCGTCGTCGACCCGGATCACCAGGTGCTCGGGGCGGTGCTGCCCGTCCTTGCGGTCGTAGCGGTTCTGCCGGTCCGCCGTCCGGCGCACCGTGACCGACGCCCGGGTGGCGAGGGCGTGCCGGGTGACGTTGCGGAGCAGTTCGGAGACGGTGACGTACGCGAGGTTCTCGATCGCCCGCGCCGGGCGCAGCGGCAACTCCACGTCCACGGAGACGGGGACCGCGCAGCGGGAGGCCACGGAGGAGAGGGCGGCGTCCAGGCCCCGGTCGGTGAGGACGGCGGGGTGGATGTCCCGGGCGAGGTCGCGGAGCTCCTGGAGGGCGACCTTCACCTCGCCGTGCGCCCCGTCGATCAGCCGGGCCGCCGCTTCGGGGTCCTCGGCGAGCCGGTCCTTCGCGAGCCCGAGCTCCATCGCGAGGGCGGCGAGCCGGGCCTGGGCGCCGTCGTGCAGATCGCGTTCGATCCGGCGCAGGTCCGCCGCCGCCGTGTCCACGACCACCCCCCGGTCCGACTCCAGCTCCACCACGCGGGAGTCCAGCCGGGACGGGCCGAGCAGCCCGGTGACCATCACCCGGTCCACCGAGGCCAGCCCCCGGACGATCCACGGCGACACGAGCACGAGGACCAGACCCGCACCACAGGTCGCGGTCAGCTCGAAGGCCGAGTCCAGATAGACGCGGTGCGTGGCGTCCCCGTACAGCTGGAGGCCGTCGATGCCCACGTACGCCGGGAAGACCCAGGCCCACAGCGGGTACGTGAACATGCTCCAGGCGGTCGCCACCACCGTCACCGCGACGGTGAACGCGAAGACCGCCCACGGGAAGTGCAGGAACCCGTAGAGCAGGTGGCGCCAGGAGGCCCCGTTGCGGAGCGCCGCGCCCGCCCACGAGAACACCCCGCCGGTCCGGCCCCGCACGGGCTCCGGATCGGCCACGTCGAGCCCCAGCAGGGCGCGGGCGCGCCTGCGCTCCAGGGCGCCGAACCCCCGGCACACCGCCAGGCCGGCGGCGAGGACCGGGATGCCGAGGAAGGTGACCATGAGGCCGGCGCTCAGCGAGACCGTGGTGACCACGAGGGTGAAGAGCACGATGCTGACCGGCAGGCTCAGCAGGAGGTACAGCAGCTCCCGCCAGGTCCGCCCCTCGACCGGCGCGCGGAGCCCGGCCGGGAAGAAGTGCTTCTCGTCGTGGCGGTCCCAGGAGCCGGTGCCGCCGCCACCCTGCCCGTCCCGTGCGTCCGATCCGTATGCCGTGGCCATCGCTGCCGTCCGTTTCCGTTCTCGGGTGAGGCCCGTCGTGGGCCGTTCTCCGTCCGCCGTCCCGTCGCGTGCCGTTCCGTGCACGCGAGGGCCGTGCACGCGGTTTCCAGGGACGTCGTCCCCGGCCCGTGCGCGGCTTGCCGGCCGATGACTCCAGCCTCTTCCGCAGGGGCGCTCCGCACCATGAGGGCCCTCTCCGTATCCAGCGGGGGGTTACCCCCACCCCGGCGTGCGCGCCGTGCGCACGCCGGAGGGCCGGAGCGCACGCGC
>NZ_JBHWZJ010000026.1:0-40265 GCF_042728415.1 Streptomyces sp. NPDC060198
GCACACAGTAAACCGCCCCACCCCTATGCGCGGGGTGGGGCGGTTCAGCTCGGCCGGAAATGGCCGAGCGGGGCCCGGTCGTGTCGGACGCACATCACAACCTGACCGGGCCGGTCCATGATCCTCAGATTTACCTGATCAGGTAAAAACTTCCGCCCATGATCATTTCAGCGTGGTGGGATGACGACCGAGCCGCTCCCGGACTGGGTGCTACCCCGCCGCGAGGAGATCGGCCGCCGCCTTCGCGCCGCCCGAACGGCCGCCGGCCTCACGCAGATACAGCTCGCGGACCTGGTCGGCCTCGACCACAAAACCGTGCACCGAATTGAGTACGCGACCAGCGACCCCAGCCTCAGCACCCTTCTCCGCCTCGCGGCCGCCCTTGATACGCCGCTCGCCACTCTCGTCCGCGACGAGGAGTAACCCCGCCCGCACCCGGCCGCCGCCGACGCGAGCACGAACGGGAGTTCAGCGGTGGAGGGCGGCCTCTTCGGCCATGGCCCGACGGAGGCCGCCACCGCGGCTGTGCGCGGGTGGCTGGCACGCCTGGTCACCCAGCGCGTGGGCGTACTGGTCCGGCCGGGCGCCGGACATCGAGTGCCCCTCGGCGACCACAACGGCTTCACCGAGGATCACCCGGTCACAGTCGATACAGATGCGGCTCATCGCGCCGCCTTCCATACGCGGGCGAGAGCCGCGGCATCATCGCACGCCGCGTTGTTGCGGCACCTCGCGCACCGCTCGGTGTGCATGATCAACGCACGATACGCGCGGTCGCCCGCGGCGAGGGGCTGTTCGGTGGTCGTCACCTGGTCACCGCCGGCTCCTCAGTGACGACTCGGTACAGGACCTGCACGCCGCGCCGCTCGGCGCATGCGGCATGCGCGAACACCGAGACGCCTGGCCCGCTGGGCGCTGCGTGCACCCGCACGCACACGTCCGCCCCAGGCTCCGGGCAGTACGTACACTCTCGACGGCTCATTCGCTCACCCCTGGGATGACGTCCTGATTCGAGGGGCTCGCAGCCATTTCGCTGCACGGCCCGCTGTCACACCCGATGATGTGTGTGCACGTCAGGTAGCGAATAGGCCACCGGGTGGCCATCGGTGGCCACGTAGCGGCCACGGCCAGGAGCGCACGCGATGACACCTCACACTGGACGCAACGACGCCTTACGGGCCGCTCGCCTGCGCCGAGGCTGGCGAACTGTTGAGGCCGCCGCAGCGGCCCTGACCGAGCATGGCCAGCAGTACCTGGGCGACCGGCAGTACACCGTGTCCGCGCGGACCTGGCGGCGCTGGGAGGGCGACCGCCCCGGGTGGCCAGCCGAAGAGACCGCGATCGTCCTCCATGACGCGCTCGGCCGGTGGCCCGAGGACCTGGGCTTCACGACTCCGCCGGGCTGGCTCCGGCCCGAGCACCACGAAGAGGCAGATGTGAGACGACGCGCCTTCGCGAGCGTCACCGCAGCCGCGCTCGTCTCCGGCCCCGTGGCGCCGCAGCATGTCGACCCGGCCCTGATCGGGTACTTCCAGCAGCAGCTGGAGGGGCACTACCGGGCGGACATGTTCCTCGGTCCGCACGATCTGATCGGTACGGTGGCCGCCCAGTACCAGCTAATCGACAAGCTGGTGCGCTCGGCGAAGGGCGAGACACGCCGCGGGCTGCTGCGCGTCGGCGCGGCCTACGCTGCGCTCGTCGGCTGGTTGTACCAGGACGCCGGCGACATGGACGGGGCGTCCTTCTGGCGCGGGGTGACGCAGGAGATCGCGATGCGGTCCCGGGACCCGCACCTCATCGGGTACTCGCTGGTGAACCAGGCCCAGGTCCGGACTGATCTTGGCGATGGGTTCGCGGTCATCGACCTGTGCGAGGCCGCCCTCGACGACGCCGACCGGTTGGTGCCGAAGGTGCGGATCATGGCGATGCAGCAGCAGGCGCACGGTGCCAGCCTCACCGGGGAGCGCCGGGCCGTCGACCAACTCCTCGATGACGCGGACCGGCTGCTGCCGCGCGTCGATGACGACCTGCCCTGGGGTAACGCGTGCCGCCGGACCCCCGGGTATCTGGAGGTGCAGCGGGCCACCTGCTACGGGCGTCTTGGCCTCGGCGCCGAGGCGGGTGCCCTGTGGTCTCAGGTCCTTACGATCGTGCCGGAGACCGCGCGCCGGGACCGCGGGGTGTACATGGCCCGGCAGGCGACCGCGGCAGCGGCTGCCCGGGAACCGGACCACGCGGTGGAGATCGCGCGTGCGGTCGCGACGATCGCGGTGGAGACCCGCTCGGCGCGGATGCGCCGGGAGCTGGTGACTCTGGAGCGGGCGATGCGCCCGTGGCACGATGCCCCGGTTGGCCGGGACCTTGCGGAGATCCTGGCACCGGTAGCCGAGGGGACCTGACGGTGAGCAAAGACGTGCTGACGGAAGAGCAGATCGCGGAGCACTTGGCTGCGCGTCCCGGCTGGGCGCGCTCGGGCAACGAGATCACCCGGTCGTTCGCGATCCGGTATCACGGGGGCGTTGCGATGATCGTGCACGTCGCTGACGTTGAGCGGCTCATCGGCCACCACGCGGACATCGACCTGCGCTGGGGGCAGGTGCGGTTCGGCATTACCACCCACGACGCCGGCCACCAGTTGACTGCCTCCGACTTCGACCTTGCCGCACGCATCGACCAGATCGCTGCGGCGCACTCGGCGGAGCCGCTGGGCGGCTGACCCCGGGGCGCCCGGGGCGCGTAGCGGAATGCTGAAGTCCGCACACAACCGTAGACTCGAACGTATGTCCGATCTGCCGCCCGACGTCGACCGCCTCCGCGTCATCCGCACCCATCTGGCCCTGCAACTTGCCGAGGTCGACAGGGCCATCGCGGTAGCCGAACGACAGACGTTCCCGGTGCAGCAGGCCGCGCCCGCCCCGGAGCGGCCCCCGCGCCCCCGCACCCCCGCCTGGGGCATCGCCCGAGTCGGCCTCGGCTCCGAGACCACCGTTCACCGCGGCGACTGCTGGGCGTCCGGAGCCGAGATGACCCCAATCAGCCAGGAACGGGCCACCGCCGAGCTGGCCTCCGGTGTACCGCCCTGCGACATCTGCCGGCCCGACCGAGTCCTACTCCGGCCCACCTGACCCGAGGCACGACAAAGCGCCCCCCGCCCGGCCGAAGCCGAACGAGGGGCAAAGGTCCCTGCGGGCACCCGGCCATCCAGGGCGAATCTACGAGCGATCCCCGCACGCGCGGGGAGCACTTCCGGTTGTACGGGCTGCGGAAGACAACTCGGGGACCATCCCCGCACGCGCGGGGAGCACGCCCACCACCCGTACCGCAGGCGCACCGGGGCGGGACCATCCCCGCACGCGCGGGGAGCACCAGCAGCTCATGACGGCGACGCAGGCTGGGCAGGGACCATCCCCGCACGCGCGGGGAGCACCCTTGGGGTCGTGGAGCCATGGACTCCAAGAGGGGACCATCCCCGCACGCGCGGGGAGCACACCCCGGGCTGAGCCATGATCCAGACGCCGGGGGGACCATCCCCGCACGCGCGGGGAGCACCCTTCCTGAACTGGGTCTTTGCGGCGAAGAAGGGCCAGAACCGACCAACTTCAGCGAGCCCGACACTACCGAGATGAGCGCTGGACCGCGACGGGTTCAGCGGTATTGGCGTCTCGGGTCGAGGGCGAGCGGGACGGGCACGGTGGGAATCGACGGCGAGGGCACGGCCCCGTCTCGCCGGCAGACCAGTGCGTCCGGATCGTCGACAGGGGGTTGGAGGGTGTAGCCGTCCGGGCAGGTCTGCCCGTCCCGTCCGTCCGCACCATCCCGGCCGTCCGCGCCCGCCGGGCCCGGCACCGTCGAGTCCGCACCCGGCTTCCCCGCTGGTCCCAGAGGCCCGCGCGGACCAGCAGCCCCCGACGGGCCGGGACTCGGGGATGCTGCCGCTCCAGCCGGACCCCGCTCACCCGCCGGCCCCGCAGGACCCGTCGGCCCCGGGATCGGCACCGGCACCTGAACTCGGGTCGGCAGGTCCTCGACCGCGTCCCCCGGGTCGGGGGCGGCCGGGGTCCCGCCGCGTGCCTGGATCTGCGCCCGGAGCGTACGGACGTCACCGGCCAGCGTCTCGACCGCACCGCCCCGCCGCGCGGCCTCGGCCGCCAGCTGGTCGGCGCGGGCGTCCGCCCTGTGGATCTGGACCTCGGCGAGCGCCAGGCCCCCGCCGAGGAAGAGGAGCGCCGCCACGATCCACAGGACGTGGCGGCGCCGGTAGAGCAGTCGCTCGGTACGGGTCACGGCGTACCCCCGAGCTGCGTGACGAGGAGGCGAAGGCGCGCAACTTCCAGCTCCAGCGTGGCGGCCCGCGCCTCGGCCGCCGCTTGGTCTTGCTCCGCCTTGTCCCTCTCCGCGGTGAGCCGCGCGGTGAGGCTGTCGTATCCGGTGATGACTCCGCCCTCCCGGGTCGCCCGTGCCGCGCTCCGGGAGCCGTAGATGGCCGCTGCCGCCGCCACCGGGCTGGCCAGGAGTGCGCACAGCGCGGTGAGGGTGACAGCGTCCATACGGTCCTCCAGGCGGTCAGCAGGACAGGTCAGACGCCCGTCGACGCGGAAGCGGGGTCGGCGGACGCCGGGAGCGTCGAGGCGGTGCCCGGCCGCCCGACGTGACCGGCCACCCAGCTCTTCGCGGCGGCGAGGACCAAGGCGGCAGGGGCCGCCCACCAGATGGAGACGTCCGCGAGCCCGGCGCCGGCGACCGCGAGGGCCGTCTCCGCACCGGACCATCCGGACCGCTCGACCAGGTCGAGCGCGAAGTTCTTCTGCATGGTGGTTCTCCTGTTCAGACGTTGGGGACGCGGAGTGCGGCCCAGGAGGTGGGGCCGGGGATGCCGTCGGCGGCGGCCCCGCTGTAGCCGAGGTGGCGCTGCCACGCGGCGTACGAAGCGCGGTCGGCCTCGGACCAGGTCGGGCCAGGCCCGACCGCGTACCGTCCGCAGCCCACCGCGACCAGGCGGCGGCCCATGGCGGTGATGATCGGGCTGGACCTGCCGACCCGAAACAGGCTGGCCCCGGGGAACGGCTCGTACGCCGGCTTCGACTTCGTGGGGGTCGTCGCGCTGGGCTTCGTTGGGGCCGGGGCCGGGGCCGGGGTCTCGTCGGCGTCGAGCCGAACACCGATCCGCTCGCGCATCCAGTCCATCTCGAAGCCGCGCGGGTCCACCTTCCCCGGCTGCCACTCCAGGTGCCCGACCACCGAGCGCTCGGTCCAGCCGTGCGCCCGGCAGATGGCCGCCGAGACCTTCTCGATCGCCTCCAGCTGGGCGGCCGGCCAGGGGTCCTGGCCGTCCCCGAGGTTGACGCACTCGAAGCCGTAGAAACGGGCGTTGCCGTCCGTGTCGGCCTCGTTGTCGGCGGGCAGCGCCGCCGCCTCGGCGATCACCGCGCGCAGCACGTCCCCGTCGCCGAGACCGGCGTGGTTGGCGCGGCCGTTGCCCACCAGGTGGACGGTGCCCTCCTTGTCGATGACCCCGTGACAGAGCGGCCCGGGGAGATCGGAGCGGCCCGAGTAGCACAGCTCCACGGAATTCGGGGTGCCGGAAGTGACGGTGTGATGGATCATCACGCCATTGACCGGGCCCCAGGGGCCCTTGTGATCACGGTTGTTGGTGCGCCAGCTCTTGTACTCGACCACCTTCACGCCCTCGGCGCGGAGAGCCGCGACCAGGGCGTCGGCGGTGAGCGGCGTGGACATCAGACCGCCGCCTTCACGACGCCGGACTCCTGCATCACGATCGCGGCCGCCGACCGGGTCCAGGACACGCTGGACTGGATGTCCGAGCCGGGCTGGAGCAGAGCGGCGACCGCGGCCTTCACGGCGCTCAGCTTCTGCTGCAACACCTCATCCGTCCACTGCTCGATCTGCGGCGGCAGAAGAACGTAGCGAATGCTGATGTTGCCGTCCAAGCTGGCCACGGAGGCCGTGCATTGGTCATATCCGGCACTGAGATCGGGTGTCGTGATCATTAAGTTCCCTTCGCGATCAGGTGAGTACGGTTGCCCCGGTGAAATCCGCGGCAGGACCTTCGTCAGTGATTTTCAGATAGGCCACACTCGTGGTCGTGGCGCTGATGGAATACAAGGCGGCCCCGGACGCGCGGGCGACCGTGCTGGCCAGGGCTGCTGTCACGTTCGCGCCGCCAACAATGAAAATGTTGGAGAAAATGAATCCGTAGTTTCCGATTTGGGATGTCGGGAATCGGAAACTGTCGTACAGGAGCTGTCCGCCAATTCCGGTTTTTCGTACTCGCACTTGCCCTTCGCTGGCCGTGGCTGTGGGCGCCAGTAGGCCCTTGACCGTGACTTCGTAGGCGCGCCCAGCCCGGAAAATCAGGCTCGGTGTGGTCACCCACACGAGCTCCCCGCCCCCGGGATCGGACGAAGAGTTCGAGGTGGAAGCCGTGTAATTGACGAGGAAAGGCGCGCGCGCGTTCTCCGTCGATGCCACCAGGTTTTCCCCAGCGAATCTCACGTCCGGCATAAAATGAGCCTTTCAGAGTGCAAAAACGGTGGGTTGGGCCAGGCTTACTGATGTGCCGAGAGCGTGAGATTTAGAGATTCCATTGACCGCCCGGGTCACCGCAAAAATCTGCGGAGACACCGTGGCGCTGATCGCGGTCACGGTCATCCGCTCCCCGCCGACCTCGATGTCGAAGGGAAAGTGCGACGGGTGCGACGTGGTGGTGATCCACCGGGTGCCATCCGTGAATGCGACGGACAGATTCGCCGACGTCGTTGTTGCCGTCGCGGCGAGCTGAGACCCCCCGGTGTCGTACCGCCCCCGTACCGGGTCGTCGTACACCCCGACCCGGTACGGGCCGGCCGGAGTGCACACCAGCGTCAGTGCCCACGTGCGCGGGGTCGGCTCGTGCTGGATCTGCCGCACGATCAGGTCGAGCGGTCCCGGGCCGGTGTACAGCGGCGGGTTTGTGATTCTGACGAGGTGCCCCGGGCGTAGCCGCATCACCGCCGGGATGAGCGCGGGGTGCCGGTGGACCTCTACGCGGACGGACGGGTACCTCGCCTCGTCCCAGGTGCCGAGGTGCACAAGCCACCCAGCGATCTGCTCGGCCTGCGCGTCGGAGCCGAGCGAAAGGGTGATCGCCTGCTCGTAGACGCCCACGCCGCCGGCCTCCGGCGCTGCGGTGGACAGCGGCCCGGTTGCAACGACGGCCCGCCCGGACCCGCCGCCGCCGGCGCGCGTGACCGTGACGTCGTTGGTGACGCCGTCGTCGTCGTCCGTCGGCTCCAGCGGAGCGGAGACCTCACCGGCCGCGTAGTCGAGCACCAGAGTGGGACTCTGGTTGTAGAGAGTGCTGCGCCCCCGGTACACCAGCCCGAGTCGGTCCATCCGCTCGTGAAGGATGCCGCCATCCGTCTCCTCAGCCTCGGCGAGGAGGCTGAGGAGCTGCTCGCGCCCCTGCGGCCCGAGCGCCTCGGACGTCGCGCCAGGAGCGTGCCGAGCGCTGATCTGGAGAGCGGGCTCCTCTTCCGCCAGTCGCCGCACACGAGTAATCGCGGTCTCCCCAGCGAACCCCCGGTCGGCCCCGGAATAGAGAGTCGACCCGGGGGTGGTCGGGCTGGACGCCGCCACGGCCACCGCGGAGAGATGCCCGATCGCCATGCCCTGCATCGCGCTGCCCCAGGTTCCCGTGACACTGGCCGCCGACCCCATAGCCCCCGCGAAGTACCCGGCAGCCCACCACCAGCTGCCGTCCGAGATATCCCGCCAAGCGGCGCTGAGGGTGCTCTGGCCGCCCCCAGCGTCAGCCACGAATAGAGTCAGCCGATTCCAGCGCCCTGCGAAGTCCGAGAGCGCCGCGGAGTCGGTATACAGGACACTGACGATCGGTGCTCCGTCGCCGTCTCGGCCCTCCACCCGGACACCGGCCGTGGACACGAAGACGTGCGCGGTGCGCAGTGTGGACCCGGAGACGCCGACCCTGAGCACCTCTGTCTGGAGTGTCGGGATGGTGGGGAGCCGGTACACCATTTCGACCTGCCACCCGGCGGTGGTGCTGCCCGGGATGCTGCCCGAGATCGACGCGGAGGCGCCGAGCGTGGGCAGCGGTGCCGACCCGGGCAGGCTGTCGTCCGCCGCCAGCTGGAGGCCAGACGTTTTCAACGGCCGCACCCCGGGCAGCGGCGAGTAGATCTGGGAGGCGTCCGCGCCTTCCTCCATCGGCCAGTACGCCAGGAGACCAGACGAACCCTGGAGTCGCCGACGGATCGTGGATTCCAGCGGACGACGGCCCTGGCCGAGTCGCCGCAGGATGCCGGCAGCCTGGATCGGCACCCACGCGTCGTACCCGGCGCCTGTCCAGCGCGGCGGCCACGAAGAGACCTCCCCCGCGAAGAGCCCCTCGCGCCGCTCGATCGCGGCGGCGCCGACCAGCCCCCAGACTCTGCCCGCGCTGTCCGTGGTGCCGGTGCTCCCGTGTGCCAGCGTGGTGAAATCTGGGCTCGCGAGCAGGGTCCCGCCGATCCCCGAGCGCACCTCGACCCTGTGGACGCGGCCGACCGATGGCACGAAGGAGCCGCCCACGGACGAGCCGACCATGCCGACCGTCAGCGGCACGTCGGCGGCCCCGACCGACGTCACCCCCGCGCCCGTCACGGCCGATCCGAGCTGGGTCCACGGACCAGCCATCACGGGCGCCGTGTAGAACGTCGCCGTCCAGCCGCCCGTCCCGTTGTTGACGTCGAGCACGGCACGGACGCAGATCCGCCCGTCGACCGGCACGGGCACCGGCGTGAGCATGTCCGCGAACGCCACACCCGCCGCGGTGCCGTTTGTAGACCACGTCAGAGACAGGCCGCCGTAGGTGTTGGTGATGAACCGCCAGCAGTAGCGCGCGAGCGGCAGCGACCACTTCCCAGCGAGGACGATTCCGCGGTCTGCCCGTCGCCAGTCGTCGAGTGTGGCCTCGACCCGCACATCCAGGTCACCCGGGACCGCGAGCGCCGTGGTGTGCGGGGTGGACGCGTACCCGCCGTCGAGCCGCAGCCACGACTCGTCCGCAGGCAGCGTGAGCCGGAACGGAGTGTTCCTGCCGAACAGCCCGAAGTAGGGCCCGAGCGGGTTCCGGGGGCTGAAAGGCCCGCCGGTGTTGTCGAGGAGGACCGAGCACGACGCCGGGTCTGCCTGCGAGGCCCCGGGCGCCGTACCGTGCACGATCCGCACTGGCTCCCGGGTGTACATCCGCGAGGTGATGTTCACCCACGTGCCGCCGAGCAGCAGTTCGCCGCGTAGGTCCAGGGGGTCTTCGGGGAACGCCACGGCGTGCCCTCCCTTCTACGATGCCTTCTTGCCTGCGAGCACCAGCTGGACGTCGCCACCGCGTACGCGGATGGCGTTGCGGAGCTCCTCCAGGAGGAGGTCGTCCCGGCGCGACCCGGACGAGCGGATTTCGATGACTGTCCGGGGGGTGCTGGCCGAGTTCGCGCCGCTGGTTGCGCTGGCCGCCCCGAGTCCGGCCGGGGTGAGAACGGCGGACGGGTCGACGAGCCCGGCCATGGACCGGTCGACGAGGGCTCGGTCGCCGTCGATGCCCTGGACGAGCCCGGCGGGGATGAACCGGCCGATAGCCGCCATCACGCGGCTGGGTGACTTGATGCCGAGGGCCTGCCTGATCGCCTTCGTCATGCCCTTGGCGATCGTGAGCATCTGCCGCTCGATGGCCTTCTGCTGGCTCTGGAGCCCCTTCACCAGCCCCTGGGCGGCGTTGATGCCCGCGCCGTACATCGCGTCGCCCGCCGTCGCCCCGGCCTGCCCGGCGGCCGTCACGAGCGCGGCCTGCGTCGAGTTGAGCTGCCGCACCTGCGACGAGGACGCGTTGGCCAGTGCCGCCGCAGACGCCGCGCCCTGCTCGACGCCCGCAGAGGCGATCTGCGCGATCAGGTCACTGCGCACGCCCTTCTTCCGCAGGGTCGCCAGCTGCGCGGCGAAGGTCTGCGCCTGGCTGACCCGGGCCGCGAGCGTCTGGACGATCGAGTCGGCCGTCGGGGCCTCGACCTGGGTGATGTTCGCAGCGTCGAGGACCCCCTTCTTCACGTCCGCCGAGAGCTTGTCCCGGGCGGCGACCTGGTCCGCGAGTTGCTTCTGCGCAGTCTTCAGCCGGGCCGCGACCGCAGCCTCGCGGGTGGCGAGGGTGACGAGCTTCTTGCTGTCGGCGCTGATCCGCCCGAGCGCCCTCGACCGGGTCTTCCCCGGCTTGAGGCTGTCGGTGACGATGTCCGCGACCTTCGCCGCCGCCGCCTTGACCTGCGCCGCCGAGCCGGTGAGCCCGTCGACCAGGCCGCGCGCGATCCAACGACCCTGTGCAGCCGTCACCTTCGACGGCGAGGCGATCCCGAGGGCCTTCGCGATCGGGCCCGGGATGACCGACTTCGCCCACCCCATGATCTGGCTCTTGATCCAGCCGCCCATGGACTGGATGCCGATCCAGAGGCCCTGGACGACGTTCCGGCCCTTCTGGAGCAGCAAGTTGTTCAAGCTGCCGATGCCGCGGTTGATCCTTCCCGGGAGCCCCGCGACGAAGGAGACCAGCGCGACGGTCTTGGTCGTGACGCCGGTCTTGATGGCGTCCCAGTGACGCAGGAAAACGCCGACCAGGCTCCACTTCAGGAAGAAGCCGACGATGGCGCCGCCAACGCCCTTGAGCTTGGCCCAGATCCAGTCCCAGGCCGCCGACGTCCAGCCCTTGATCTTGTCCCAGTTCTTCCAGATCAGCAGCCCCAGCCCGACCAGAATCGCGATCACCCAGCCGACGGGCCCCATAGCCAGCACCCACGCAGCGGCCATTCGGGCGCCCTGGAGGAGGCTCTGCACTCCCATCAGCAGCCAGGTGCCAACCACGCGCGCGCCAGCGAGCGTCTGCGCGGCAGCGGAGCCCGCAGCCGAAGCCCCGGTTGCCACCCACCCGCCGACCACACCAGCAGCAGAGACCACCGCCCGGCCGCTCATCAGCACCCACGTGCCCACCACACGAGCCCCGGCAGCGACCTGAGTCCCGGCCGAGCCCAGCGAAGCGGCCCCCGACGTCACCCAACCCGCCACTACCTGCGCACCGCGCACCGTGGCCGTCACGCCCATCAGCACCAGCGCGGGGACGAGGACGCCCGCCACCACACCCGCTACCACCTTCAGCGTGCCGGAATTCCTCTGCGCCCACCCACCGAATTTCACCATCGCCGGAATGGCCTGGTTGCCGATCAAGTTCACGATGCCCTGGCTGACGGCACGCTTGAATCGCTCTACGCGCACCCCGGCGGACTCGGAGATCGCCTTTCCCGCAGCGTCGATCGATCCCTTGAAAGTGCCGAATTTCACTGCGGCTTTCGACGGGTCCATGGTGTCGAAAGCTCCACCAAGGTCTTCGAATTTTGTTCCGAATAGACCAATGGCGACGGTGTTTTTGTCGACGGGGTCCTTGAGGTTCCGGATCTTGTCGAAGATGGTGTCCATCGCCGTGGTGGCTCCGGGGCCGCCGGCAGCCAGGGTGGAGATCATCTTCTTGGCGTTGAGGCCCAGGGCCTTATACGCGTCGGCTGCACCCTTACTGCCGTCGATGGAGAGGAGCGAGAATTCTTTGACAGCGTCGGCAGCGATATCGGTGTCACGCGCACCGCCCTGGAGTGCTTGAGCTACGAGCCCCATGGCCATCGGGCCGTCAATTCCGAGCTTGCGGAATTGCGTCGAATACTCGTCGAAGGTGTCGAGGAGATCCTCGGACGCATTCAGGCCCTTCTGCTGGGCCTTCACGAGGATGTCCATCGCCTCTTCGGCGTCCTTGGCCATCCCGGTCTTGACCATCTTGCCGACGGTCGTCGAGACGCCTGCGACTTCCTCGCCGAGGATGCGCGCGGTGGTGGCGATCCGGCCGCCGAGCTGCGCGAGCTGCCGCTCCGTCGCCTCCGGGGGGATCAAGCCGTTCTGCGAGATCGCGGCCATGGTGTCGGCGGCGGTCTGGAAGTCCTCGACGAGGGCGCTCGCGAAGAGCCGGCCAGCGGCCTTGCCGTACTTCTGGGCCACCACAGGCGTAGCGCCGAGCTTGCCCTCCAGCTCGCCCAGGATCGTGGACTGGTCGAGGTACTCGGACAGACCGACCATGAGTGCAGCACCGGCTGCGACACCGGCACCTGCGGCGATCTCCTGGATTCGGGACAGGCCGCCTTCGGCAGCGTCCACCGCGTCATCGGCGCCCTCGCGCGCGCCATCCTCCAGGGCCTCGCCGAGCGCCTCTCCGGCTGCGGCGCCGGACTGACGGGCGGCGGCGACGAACCGGCCGCGGCCGTCCCGGATGCTGCCGTCGACCGCGCGCGTCAGCCCTTCGCCCAGCGTCTCCCCGGCGTCCGTGCCCGCCTCGCGCGCGCCCGCCTCCAGAGCGGTACCGAGCGCGTCCCCCGCCGCGTCACCGGACTCGCGCGCGGTGGCTACGAGCCGAGTGCGCCCGTCCCGGACCGAGCCGTCGACCGCACGGGCCAGCCCCTCGCCGAGAGCCTGCCCTGCCCGCTGCCCGGCCTCCTCCGCGTCATCGCCCATCCGCCCACCGGACGTACGGAGCGCACTCTCCGCCTGCTGGAGGGCAGGGCGGACCTGTCCACCGTCGAGCCGGATGTAGCCGACGAGCTCGCCGATGGACAGCGCCACAGGGGCCTCCTCAGGAAGAGCGCTCAGGAGGCGCGAAGTGCCGGTTGATCCGGGTCTCAGCGGAGAGGAGCCCGTAGATACGGACCCGCATCCACCGCCAGGTCCTCGTCTGCATCAGGCCGGGGGTGGAGAGGTCGAGGCCGTACGTCTGCTGGAAGTCGTTCTCGATCAGGGCCCATTGCTCCAGGAGGCTGTGCCAGGTCAGCTCTGGTCCGGTGCCGTGGCCTTGGTCTTTCTGGGCCGGGACGCCGCCTTCGTACCACTCGTAGAGGCCCGTTTCCGGGTCGTAGTCGCCGCAGCCTTTGCCGAGGAGCCGCGCTCGCCCTGCTGCCTGCGTGCCGCGCGATTCGGCGCTTTTCCCAGGCCTGCGCCCGACGCCCAGTACTGCTCGGCGGTCTCCCGGTCAGCGGTGATCCACATCATCGCCGTGAGCGCCGTGTGCTTGAAACGGCTCCAGGACACCTCGGCGGCCAGCACCTCGTAGGTGTCGCCGAGGCAGAGCCGGTAGAGGTCGATCTCCTCCTGGTCGTCCAGGCCGGGGTCGGTCGGCGCGGCGCCGCCCGCGACCAGCCGGGCCGCGAGGGTCGTGATGCGCTCGACCTTGAGCCCGTCCTCGGCGGACGGGTCCTCGATCCGGTACGTACGCGTCGTCCCGTCCCGGCCCTCGACCGGGAGCTCCAGGACGTCGTCGAGGAAGGCGTCCAGCGCCTCGAACCCGCCCATCAGGCGAGCGGGTTGTCGATGAGGAGCAGGGCTCCGTCGCCGGTGATCGTGATGTCGACCTGTTCCAGGGCCGTGTGTTCGCCGCCGGACGCCTCCCACTTCACGATGCCCTTGCCCTCGTACGCCTCGGGGAAGCCCTCGCGGTCGAACCACCGCAGGTGAGCTACGGACCCGCTCCCGAAGGCCCACGCCGCCTGGCGAAGCTTCTCGTGGGTGGGGTGGTAGACCTTGACGCCGTCGTTGACCTTCCGGTTGATCTTGAAGGACAACTCCCAGCCCTGGGCCGTCTTCGTGTTCCCGTTCCAGCCGCCCGACTCGTAGTCCGAGCTGTCCTCGATGTTCGGGTCCGGTGCCGGGGGCTTGAAGTCGGTGACCCCCATGAGGGTCTGCCAGTCCGGGGTGTCGCCGACGGCCGCCATGTTGATCTGGGTGCGCCACCGGCGGGCGAGCGCGGTCTGCTCCGTGGGTGTGGACATGTGCTGCTCCTACTCGTTCAGGAAGGGGCCCGGCCTGGTGGTCCGGAAGTAAAAGGCGCTGGTCAGCTCCTGCCGACCGTGGGTGTCCTGGCCCATGGCCCCGGCGGACTCACGCCAGGACAGGGCCACGTAGACGTCGCGGAGCCGGTAGGACCGCCGCTCGTGCAGGAGGCGGAACGCGGCGTCGGCCATGTCCCACACCTCGCGGAGGTCGGGACCGGCGCGGTACCGGATCTGCACGGCTGTGATCGCGTCCGTGGTGCCGGTGTCCTCCACCGGATACGGGGTGAGGACGTAGACGCGGGCGGGCTCCTCGGGCATGGGGCCGAGGACGATCGGGGTCTCGTCGGGCTTGATCAGCCCGGTCGGCCGGTAGACGCCGAGGGCTTCGGCGGTCAGCAGCTCGGCGAGCCCTTCGACCACGTCGACGGTGTACGTCATCGCATCGCCCGCCGGAGCTCGGCGGCGACGATCGCGGCGACCTGCCGGCGAGCCGCGTTGAGCGGCTGCTCCAGGTACTTCGCCTGCCGCCCCGGCGCGTGCCGGAAGTCGAGCCGCTCGTGCTGCACCACGGCGTACGGGCTGTCGTACGAGACCGCGCCCGTCAGCGAAGCCTCGTCGACCGACGCCGTCCCCGAGCGGGACAACGCGGCCTCGTCCAGCGGCACGACGGCCTGGGACTCGCCGAGGACGTACTCGGCGGCGAGGTAGGCCCCTCGCGCGGCTGCGGGCCGGAGGGCTGATTCGACCTGGGGCAGGTCGAGGCGCAGGGTGTAGCGCGGCATCGGAGGCCCCCTATTCGAGCTGAATCTCTACGTGGTCCGGGGTACCGAGGCCGCCGCTGTCCCGGGGCGCGTCCTGGATGACCTTGGTTTTCCGGCCGTCCGGGAGCGTCACGCGGCTCTTCGGCGGGGCCTTCGTGCCGGGGTAGGCGTACGCGGTCGACGACGACACCACGACGTCGCCGCCCGGCGTGCGCACGTTCCGGGTCTTCTCGTCGAGGAGGCACCGCACCTCGACCGCGGGTCCGTACAGATCCCCGGTGCTGGACCGGCCGAGGTACGGCTCGACGACGATGCGGTGCCGGAGGAAGCGGCGCGGGATCGCGGCCATCAGCAGCCCGCCAGAACCGTGAACTGGATGTGCTCGGAGGGGATGCTCCGGAGCGCCCTGAGCAGTTTCGGTGCGTAGTAGGACGGGCTGGTGCGGTCGGCACCGGTGCCGAACTGCAAGTTGACGCTTCCGATCTGCGCGCCCTGGAGCGGCCCGGAGATGTCGGTCTCCTCGCCTACCTCGCCCCAGAACTCCACCTGCGCGCACACCGCGTCGCGGAACCCGGACGCGACGAGCGGGTGCGTCGGCCGCCCGGCGTCGTCCACGTCGTAGATCGCCGTCAACAGGAAGTCGGAGTCGAGCAGTTCGGATGCGCGCTCCAGGAGCCGCCCGGCTTCCACCGGCGGAGCGGCACTCAGGTAGGCCGCGAGGTCGGTCGTGGTCGCGTACACCCGGCCGTCCCCGGGCGCGCCCGGGAGCGGGGCGGCGGACACGAGTTGGTGCTCGCTGGTTGCCCCGGTGCCGGTCACCGTCCAGGACAGCCGCCACACGCCGGCCACCGAGTACGTCACTGGCGCGGTCCAGGTGGACCCGCCGTCCACAGGTGTGGGTACGGGTGTGGATACCGCACCGGTGGGGCTGGTCAGGGTGAGGGAGACGGCCGTGGTGCCGTCGTGGGTGGGGACCGCGAGGGTCGCGGTGGTCTGGGCGCCGGCTACGGGCATGGGCTCTCCGTCCGCGAGGTCAGGGGGTGCGGCGGCGCTCGGTCACCAGCCGGGCGCCGCCTCCACCACCGAGCCGCACCGCAGTGCGGCCATCCGTCCCACCACCAGGGGGAGGGTCTGAGGGGGGGGGCGGGGAAGGCGCGGGCCTTCCCCGCCGAGGGGGTCAGGCAGACGCGCCGATGATGACGATGTCGTACGAGACCGTGCTGCCTGCCCCGGAGTTGGCGATCTTCAGCAGGTCACCGGTCGACGCTGTCACGCCGTACGCCGTGGCGTCCGCCGCACCGGCCATCAGCGCCACCGCCGCACCCGGCCGGAGCGTGATCGTTCCCGTCGCCGACAGGGCCGTCGCCCAGGGGTTGCTGCTTGCCGCGCCGACGACGACGTTGTTGACGTTCGCCGTTGCCGCGGTGATGACCAAGCCCTTGACCCGAGCGAACGTGATCGCCGTTCCGAAGGCGTCCAGCAGCACGCCGGCAAGGTCCAGATCCTCCGTGCCGGATGCGGCCAGCGTCCGGCGGCCCGAGTAGACCCGGTCCGCCTTGCCAGCACTGGTACCCGACGTGAGCGCGACGCTGCGCGCGACCGTGACCGGCGCCCGCACAGTGGACAGGCCAGAGGCGACGGTGAGTTCTGCGCTGCCCGAGATGGCGAGCGCGCTGGTGAGTGGCATCCGATCCTCCTCAGGTCGCGATGACGAGCGGGACGGCCCGCTTGTAGGTCGGGCTCACGATCGTGGCCGGGGCCGTTGCGGTGAGGCTGGAGCCCGAGGTCTGCGCGAGGTTGCCCTCCCCGGTGAGGAAGGGCTTCGCGCCGCCCGAGCCGACCAGCGTGGGGACGGTGGATGCCGCGACGGCGAGCGCCGCGTAGTAGATGCCGCCCTTCGCGATCCGCTGAGGGGCCGCCAGCGCGAACGTCTTGGCCGCGTCGGCCGCCCACGCTTCGCTGGTCTTGTCCACGGACTGCGCCAGCAGCGTCCCGGTCCGGCTGTACAGGGCGGCGAACTGGTTGGTCAGCGTGGCACCGGCGGTACCCCCGCTGATGAACGTGAGGTTGGAGATCAGGTCGCCGTCCTGGAGGTACAGGGCGACGGAGCACATGACACCGGATGCGCCTGCGGCGATGTCGTCGAGGCCGACGCGCGGAAGGTTGGCCCGGTGGAAGGTCTCCGCCGGGTCGGGGCGGCCGGCCGAGTTCAGCCAGCCGAGGTCGTCGCGGACGAGGCCGCGGTATGCGCCGAGGACGGTCATGCCTTCGGTCCCTTCGAGTCGTCCCCGGCCGGAGCCACGGGGGCAGTGGCGGCGAGGATCTCGTCGCGCTTGCTGGTGATGCCGACGCGGGGCTTCCTCGACCCGGCCTCCGCGTCGAGGATGCGGACAGCGTCGTCGTGCTCGACCCCGGCGAGGTGCGCGAGGACGTCCTCGACGCTGTGCTCGGCCGGGTCATACGGCGCAGCGGGCGGGATGGTGCTGCCCGGGGCCTGGCCTCCGGTGACGAGCGCCTGGACGCGCTCCTCAACGGTGGCCTCGTCCGCCACGGCGACGCCGTAGCCGTGGCGCCGGAAGTACTCCAGCGCCGCGCGGCCGGGCTTGTCCGCGTCCGTGACATACGCGGTGCCCTTGGAAAACTGGACGCCGGCAGACTCGCCGCTGAACGACCGTACGGGCGCCTCGATCTGGTACCTGGTCATGGTCACCGCACCTTCACGTTGCGGAGCACGCCGCATGCCTTGGTGTTGCGGAGGACCGCGCCGACCGGGCCCATCTCGACCTCGCCGGTCTTGACCGCGCCCGCGACCGTGAAGTCCGGGAGCCAGGTCTGGACGAGCGGCTTGCCGGCCATCGCCGCACCGTGGAACGCGTCCAGGCCGATGCTGACGGCGTAGATGTCGGTGAGGCCGGTGATGACGCCGCCGCCGCCCGCGCCGTCGGTGTCTGCCGAGCGGATCGGGATGATCGGGGCCGCTCCGTCGTCGCGGTCGCCGAGGTCGACCAGGACCCAGTTGCCGTACCGCTCGACCAGGGTCCCCAGGTTGTCCTGGGTCTCGGTGAACTGGCTCGCCCGCCGGGCCAGGGACTTGAGGCGGGCGATGGAGACGGTGTTGCCGAGGATGGCCTTGACTCCGGCAGGGATGCTGCCGTCGGCGCCGGTGTCGCCAGAGCCGACCTGCGAGCCCATGATGCGCGACAGGAAGTCGTCCAGGGCGTCGAAGGCGGCCATCGCCTTGTCCTGGTTGTTGACGGTCACCGCGGACCAGTCGAGGTAACCGGTCGAGATGCCCTCGTTGATCGGCAGGTACTCGGTCGACTGGCCAACGAGGCTCTTGTCGAGGCCGTCGAAGCCGTCCTCGTCGACTGCGGTGTCCCCGGCGATCAGCTCCTGCTGGAAGCGGGTGCGCACCGAGGTGAGCTTCTGCGCCATCTGGAACATGATCTCGTTGGTGGCCGCCGGCCCGAGGTTCGCGAGCACGCGATCGACGTTGAAAGCTCCGCCGAGCGGGTGCAGCTCGGTGGTCTTCCGCTCCCGCTTCGCCTCGCTGGTCGCGTACTCCTGGTTGTACTTGCGGAACGACGCCTTCGAGGGCGACAGGAGCCGCGTGTACCCGTAGGTGAGGGAGCCGCCGCCCGTGCCCGGGGTGACGGTGTCGTCCCAGACGAAGTTGTTCAGCAGCCAGCTGTTGCGCCGCAGGTTGTCGATGACGGCGAAGTCGATGTCCGCCTGGGTGTTGAGCTGCGCCTGAGCGAGCGTTACGGGCATGGGGTCACTCCTGGTCAGTTTCCGTAGTGGTTCGAGATCGCCCCGGCGAGAGAGCCGGACCGCTTGGCGCCCTGCTCGCCGGTGCCGCCGGAGAGGTCACCGCCAGAGCGGCCGGCGGCCGCGACGGCGAAGGAGGGGTTGGCCTTGACGGCCTTCTCGATCGCGTCGTCCAGCGCCTTGCCGAAGCCGGTGGCTGTCGGGTCGAGGGTGCTGATCGATTCGACGAAGGAGCGGGAGTCGAGGAGCGCCGAGGCCTTCGCCTTGTGCTTCTCCGCTCGCCCGTAGACGGCCAGCTCGATGTTTTTTGCGCGTAGAGCCGCGTCCCGCTCGGTGAGCTTGGTGTCCCGGTCGGCGAGGGCCTTCGTCAGGTCCTCGGCGGTCGGGGGCTTGTCGCCCTTGACGATGCCGAGGGCCTCGCCGAGCTTCTGCGTGATCTCCTTGACCGCGTCGTCGGCGGCCTGCTTCTTCGCCTCGGTCCGGGCCTTCCCGGCGTCCTTGCGGGCGTCGGCGAGCTCCTTCTCCAGCCGGGTGATCGTGGCCGCGCTGTCGTCGGCGCCGCCGTCCTTATGGCCCTTTCCTGCACCCGTGTCTCCGGTCCCGCCGGAGTCGCCGTCCCCTCCGTCGCCGTCTCCGGCGCCCTGGTCGTCACCGTTCCCGCCGTCTCCGCTGCCGGATCCGGAGCCGTCGCCGTCCGCGTACAGGACGGGTGAGAAAGGGCTGTGGCCGTAGGGGTGGGACCAGCCAGCACCCGCAGCGAAGCCGCGGCGGGCAAGGGTCTTCTTGCTCATGGGTGCCCTCCAGGGCGTGTGAATGGTCCGCTCCTGGCGGGCCTGGATACTGCGAAGGGCCGACACCCGGCCGGCCCTAAGAGGTGACCCGCTCCTGGCGGATCTGTGTTCCCGGCCCGCACCCGGCGGACCGAAGTCAGTGGAAGCAGCCCATCGCCCTGAAGTCCCGCTGTACGGTCCGCTCATGACGATCAACACGAAGTGGCTGCCGGTAGTCCCAGCTCAGGCCTGCCGCCGGTGCGGTGGCCCGGTCGAGCAGAAGTACACGGCTGTCGTCCGGGACGGCGTGGAAGAAGCTCTCCAGCCCAGCACGGCCACGCGATGTGGAGGCGCCGGGTGCAGTCCGTTTGAGCTCCAGCAGTTCGACCGCCAGCACGCCTAACGGGCTGTGCTGAGCTGCTCCCGGTGCCGCTTACGGGGAAGGCCGGTTTCCGCGACGAGCGCGCGGATACGGCCCTGGTAGGCCCGTACCTTCGTGTTTGCTGCCTGCTTCCGGTCGTCGTCCATCGCGCCGGCTGCTTTCCGCTTCCACGCGCGTACCTGCCGCTCCAGGTACCGCTGATGTTGCGTCTCCTCGTACGAGGCGCGAGAGGGGGTCGGCTCCCGTCGCCTGGTCAGGCCTGGAAGGTAAATCGCAATGTTGTGTCGGCAGTTGGGATGCAACAGGCCGTCGGCCCGCGCTTCGTCGAGTGACCCAGCGACGTCGACGTGCACCGTCTGGCCGTCCTCAGTTGCGTGCTCCATCTCGATGGTGCGCGCGCCGGCCGCGCCCTGGCGGGTGAGAATCTTGCCCTCCCACGGTTCACACCGGGGGCACTCCTCGGGCGCATCGCTTACGACGACCAGCTCGATGCCCGCTGCCGCAAGCCGATCGACATGTGCTTCAACGGCTGCACGTCCGACAGCCGAGCGGGTGGCCATCTCGACGTACGAGGTCATGTTCCATGCGCGCCCGGCCCTGTCCACGAAGCCGGTGATACCTCTGTCAGCGAACTTCCCAAGCGCCCGCGCCGCAGCCTCGCGCCGCGTCACAGCACCGAGCAGCGGTGCCGCCGATGCCTCCGCGATCACCGACCGGTAGACATCGACCGCCACCCGGAGAATGCGGAGGTGCACAGGGCCAGTCTCTCGTACGAGCGCGGCTGCGAGGCGATCGACGGCCGGAGCGGACGGAAGTGCTGCCGCCGCAGCGAGCGCCGGTCCCGTGGCGACCGCGCCGAGCTCGACGATGGCAGCCTGCTGGCCACGGTCGTACGCCTCCGCGAGCGCCTCGTGCATCGCGGAAGCCGCATCGACCTGGAGTATGGCGATGATCTCCTCGACCGCCGACCGCAGGTTCCCGAGAGACGCCAGCTTGAGCTCTGCCCAGAGAGGCGAGTCGATGCCCTCTGCCAACGCGCGGGTGATCCGGTCGATGAGCGCCAGCTCTGCCTCCTCGTACAAGACAGAGACAGCCGCCGCCAGGTCCTCGGACATGTTGGGGCTGACGGGCATCATCTACTCCTCGGCGTCGGACCGGCCCTCGGCGCCGAAGGCCGGTCGGTCCGCACCGAAGGCCAGAGGGTCCTCGACATTGCGTCCGGAGGCCTTCGCGATCCGCTCGACCTCGGCCTTCTGGTCGTCCTCGTTCCAGTCCGGGTGGACCAGGGCGACGAGGACCTCGGTAGAGGCGGCCTCCGCGCGGCGCAGAAGCTCGGCAGTCTCGGCGAGCGACTTGATGTCGTCCTGGACGGAGTCGGCGAACCGGACGTCAGGCCGCTCGACCTCCACGCGCGAGATGCCCGGGAACATGCCCGACGCTTCAAGGATGAGGAAGGTCTCGACGATGTCCGCAGTACCCACCGCTTCGAGCTCCGATTTGGACGCGCGGGTGGACATGGACCGGGCGGTGCGAGCTTTGATCTCTGTCGCCGTAACAGCTGGCCCCGCGCTGTCGTCACCGAAGGTCCCGCCCGAGTACCCCGCATTCCGGATCACCTTGGAGACCAGCTCCTCGATGGTCGCCTTGTGCTCGGCGTGCCTGATGACGAACTGGTTGGCCGTGATCTGCGTGTCCGAGGTCGGCGGGATATTCATCTCTGCGTAGACCTCGCGGTCCTCCCAGCTCGCCCCGCGCCCTGGCCCGTTGTTGGACAGGTAGCCGGACGGCACCAGAATCCGCATCTTGGCGAGCCGGATGTCTCGCATCCAGGAGGTGTACGTCTCGTCGATCGCACCGAGGAAGGGCTCAGCGCCCTGGTAGTCGCTGGCCCCAAGGCCGGCCGCGCCGGGGATGTCCCGCCAGTCCGGGGCGATCACCGAGTTGGGGATGTAGACCGCGGCGAGCCGTTTGCCGATCGGCAGCGATCGGGCGGGCTGGTAGCCCTTGGTCTGGGGGAAGGCGCTGAGGTCGATGGGCTTCCCGAGGTTCTCGGGCGTGCCCTCGTACAGACCGTGGAGGATGGCCCCGGGCTCGTGGCGCTCCAGGTGCCGGACGACCTTCTGCCCGTCCACGGAGATCACGGTCCAGAACGTGACGGCCCGCAGCATGTCGCCGTGCGCGAACTCGGGGGCTGCTCCGTCCGCGTGGACCAGCGAGATCCAGGGGCGGTCGCTGAGTGCGTCGTCCCAGACGATCCGCAAGTACTTCCCGCCCAGGGCCGCACTGATCTGCCCGCCCGCGAGCAGCGTCTTCCGTAGGCCGGTGGCCATGAGGTCTTCGAGGCGTGCCTGAGTCGCCTTGTTGGCGACCTTGAGCGTGGGCGGCTCGCTGAAGAGTAGGTCGGCGCTCGTCCGCGCGATGTCCTTCGCCAGCGGCATGTGGAGGTTGGCGCGCTTCTCACCGAGCGGTGTCGGCTCGCCCCAGAAGAACCGCGACACGCTGCCGACGAGGCCGCCGCGGTACTGCGAGGGCCGGTTCTGCGGCTGCCCGAAGCGCCCGCCCGTACGGTGCCGGTTGAGGTATCGGTACGACAGCCGGTCGGGGTTCGCGGAGTACCAGGCAGACCAGGTCTCCATGTCGGACCAGATCGCCGGGTCGATCGGCGGCCACGCGGTCCCACGCTCAGGGAGCGGCATTCTCGTCTCCCTCGTCGTCGGGCGGGTTGTCCAGTGCGTCGGCTACGTCCCGGTAGAAGTCGGCCAGCTGGGGCCGAAGCGTTGCCAGGTCGATCCGTTCGCCGACCACTGGGAGCGTGAGGTCCCCGATGTGGGTCTCCGGCATGTCGCCGACGCGGACACGGACGGAAAGCGTGATCTCGGCGGTCATCAGGCTGCTTTCTCCAGGTCGTCGAGCTTGATCAGGTGGCGCCACTCGTGCGCGGTGGAGTGCAGCCCGTACCGGAGGGCGTCGACCGAGTGGTCGTCGACCTTCAGCGGCTTGTCCTCGCCGACCTTCGCCGCCTTCTCGTCCCAGGCGTACGAGGGGAGCTCGGCGAGCAGGCCCTTGCAGGAACGGTGGACGTACAGGAGGTCCGAGCCAATCGCGACACCGACGCTGCGGATGCCGTCCTTGACGTCGTTGTTGGCCTTCGCTACGCCCTGGACGCCGTCGCTCCAGAGCTGCGTCATGAAGCTGGCAGCGCTCGGGTCGACGAAAATCCACTGCGGGTGGACTCCCTCGTCCCCGCCGTGCCGGTACGAGCCGAGCCACTGCCGTACGCCCTGGCTGTACTGGGCGTCTGTCAGCTGGCGCCGCTCGGCGCGCGAGTCGTGCCGGTACTCGGAGGCGACGTACAACCGGTCGTTGGACCCGACGCCGATCAGCAGCGCGCTGAAGGGGTTGATCGTGCCGTAGTCCAGGCCCACGCACATCCAGTGCCGGATGTCCGGCACCGTGTCGACGACGTGCTTCGTCTCGTCGAAGGCGTCGTAGACGATGCCCTCGGCCAGGCACCACTCGCCGAGCACGAACCGCTTGTAGAAGAGGCCCTGATATTCGATCTTCAAGTTGGCGACGTAGGCCGGCGGGAGATACGGGTTGTCGTCCAGGCTGAAGCTGAAGCGGTGGATGTCCACGGCTTTCGGGTCTGTGGACCTGACGACCGTCCCGTCACGGCGCAGGTGGAGACGAGCCTTGTCCAGGAACTTCTTCTTGAGCCAGTGGTTCGGTCCCTCAGGGTTCGTGGTCCCGAACCACTGGGCGTCCTCGACGCTGAGGCGAGTGCCGAGCATCGAGAAGAACGACTCGGGGAAGGTCGTGACTTCGTCCAGGTAGGCCCCGGCGAGCGTCATGCCCTTGATCTTGTCGGCGGCCCTTTCGTCGTTGGCTCCGGCAACGTAGATCGTTCGTCCCAGGATGACGACCTCGCCGGCCCCGGACTTGAACTGGCAGCGCTTGACCCCGACCATCTCGATGATCGGGTCGATGATGTTGCGCTTCAGCGTGCGCTCGGTCTTGCCGACCATGAGGAGCGCACCCGGGGGGCCGGTACGGATGTACCGCAGCCAGACCATGATCGAGGAGATGGTCTTGCTGCTTCGGACCGCGCCCTCCCAGAGGTTCCCGCGAGCAGTCGCCAGCGCGACGGATTGGCGCTGCTTGCCGACCAGGGGAGAGAGCACCGAGCCCCCTCTCAGCCGCCCATCATCGACTTGAGCCAGGCGTCAACGGCGGCCAGGCCCTCGGTGTCTGTCGCGGGCGGGGACAGCTTCAGCGACCGGTCGATGGCCATCCCGGCCGTGCCCATGAGCGCACGTTTCTCGGCGGCCGGCGCCTCGTCGAAGAGGTGGTCCTCGTAGGTGTTCTCTTTACCACCGAAGCTGTAGACGATCGTGGGCTTCCACATCTGCGCGCGGAGCTTCATGGCGTCGTACGTCAGGTCCAGGGCGAGCTGTGTCCGCAGCGCGGCCAGGTCCGCCTGGCGCACCTCCGTGGCCGCCTTGACCTCGGCCGCGCGGGCGAAGGAGAGGCCGAGTCGGGCTGCTTCTTCGCTGATCGTCCGGCCGGACCGGCCGAGCTCCTTTGCGATGACGTTGCGGCCCTTGCCCTCCGCGTGGAGTTCGCGGATGCGGGTGCGCTCAGCGTCGGTGACCGGGTTGGCCTTCGCCATCGGTCACCCCCGGGCGTGCGGAGGCCCGGCCGCGCGCGGGCGCAGCCGGGCCGGGGCCTACTTGTCCTTGGCGACCAGGTCCTTGAGCGCCGTCATCAGTTCGCTGCGGCGTTCGTCGGAGGTGAGCGCCTGGTCCCGCGCGCCCCACGACAGGGCGAACCGGTCGACCTGCCGCCAGTCGGTGCCCTCCACCTTGGACATCTTCGCGGTCCAGGTCGCGGCGACCGCCGCGGACTTGAACTCGTAGATGCTGACGGTGTCGGTGGTGATGAGCTGGGCGCAGTCGTTCGCGTTCGGCTCCTGCCCGGCGGCCTTGTTGGAGCAGCCGCTGGTGTTGTCCTGAGGGTCGCCGAGCGTCGTGACGCCGGTCGCGTCCGCGAGGCTGGCCGCGGCGGTCTTCGCGGTGAGGCCAGCGGCGGGCTGGCTGCTCGCCGGGGCCTTCGCGGCGGGCACGGACTTGCTCGGGGTGCTGGTACAGCCGACGAGTGTGAGAAGGAGCAGCGCTCCGGTGACAGCGGCCGAGGTGGTGCGGGTGTTCATGGTCCCCCCTGGGATGACGTGCTGAGGGGCCATCATCCTGCCCGGCGGAGTGCCGTGTCCGGGAATGCGAAAGGCCCGCATCGTGTGCGGGCCTGTGTCCGGGCACGCCGGACTTGGGGACAGGATGCGGGATTGATCACCGAAGTGCAAGCGCCCCGGGTACCGAAATCCTGATCGAGGTCAGCGCGTGCTCAGTGAAGAGCATCACTTTTCGACGGGTGAGGCACGAACGGCATTTGCATTTTGGGTGCCCTCAGGGCCGGGGTGTTTTGCCAGGTCAGTGGCTATCGCGGCGGGCCGGCCTTGAAGGGTGGAGCGCCCGTCGGCGCGTACACGTAGACTTGCACCGCCGAACTGAATCCCCCTGAACTCCGGTGGTCGAAGCCTGGGTTCACAGATTTCCGGTACCGCAAGGGCGCCGGTTGGATGATGGGAGGCCGGGGTTGAGTTCCGAGCTGGAGAAGCCCCGCAGACGGTGGACTGGTGCCGAAAGGGCGCAGGTCTGGTTATCTGCGGTGGGCATTCTGGTGGCGATCATCGCCCTGGTGGGGCAGTTCACTCAGCGCGGCTGAGTGATCCACCCATGAGAACGGTCGGGATCGGGAGCTGCGCAACGCAGCGAGCCCGGTCTGCTGATAGGCGACCGGGCTCGTGAACTGCGACGAGGGGCCCTGCTCTGGCCGGAGTGGGGTCCTTCGTCGTTCGGGCTCACAGTTCAAAACTGTCACCCATGCCCGCAAGTCTACAAGGCAGGCCCGTAATTGGCCGACAATTGGCGCTGGGTGGCTGGTTTCCGTCGCCCCGCTTTACCGGCCGTTAACTTGTCGTCCGTTGGTGGTAGCCGCGTAGGTTGCCGAAGCCACCATCACCGCGGCACTGGGGGTGGCGGCGGGGGCGTTCGTCGTGCATGGGTGTTGCTCAGCGTTCCTCGGCAGTCTTGCGCTGCCGGCGCATCTCGGTGCTGATGTCGGCGTGGGTGGCGCCGAGGTCGATCGCTGCGCCCATGGCGTCCACGACCGTGTGCGGGTCGGTGCGGGCTTCCGGGTGCCGTACTCCAGCACGGCGCGGGCGGTAGTCTCGATGGCGGTCTGACTGCCCATCACCGCATTTCGCTGTCCGCGAGCCCGGCAAACTGCTCGGTGTCCTCGTAGTCGTCCTCGGCGGCAGCGGCCTCCTCGGCGGCCCAGCGCGCCTCGTCCTCCGCGTCGAGCATCGCCTCCGCCCGCTGGTCGTCCTCGCGGATCTCCTCGCCGCTCATCACGTCCAGATTGCTCATCTCGTCGTAGTCGTGGTCGTCCACGTGATCCTCCTGGTGGTGCGGGCCGGGCTGTCCGGCTCCCCTCACCGCCCGGTGACACTCCGGGCGGATCGGGCAGCTGTCAGAGGTAGAGGCGGGGTAGTTCAGCTGGTAGATCGGGGTAGCTGCGGTGGTAGACCCGCAGGTAGACGGGGTTGGTAGCCGTCACGCGGCCTGCTGCTCGCCCTCGGCCGGGGAGGGTGCTGCGCCGGTGCCCGGGAGGTCGTCACGGTGCACCCCGTACGCCACCTTCCTGGCCACCTTCACGGACCGGCGGACCGGCACCCCGAGGAGCGGCAGCCGGGTGCGCAGGAGAGCGACCGTCCAGCCCTCTCCGTGGCCGTGCTGCTGGAGGTGCTCCAGCAGGGTCGCGAGGTGCACGCCGGGGCGGTCGGCGATGAGGGTCCGGATCAGGGCGAGGAGCTGCTCGCGTTGGGCCGCGGTCTCCTCGGTCAGCGTGGGCTCCTCGGCGGGGATCGCCCGGATGGCGGCCCAGCACCAGGCGGGGACGGCGGCCCAGAGGAGGATCGGCCAGTGCCGGAGGAGCCGCCACCCGAGGTACCCGCCGACGGCGAGGACCGCGAGGCGCAGCACGCACCCGAGGATCGCGGCCACGCCTTCGAGGTCGTCGCGGCGGCCGGCGCGGACCCACGCGGACGCGCGGTCGGTGAGGTTGCGGAGGAGCTGCTGCTGCCCGGCGGTGAGGGTGCGGGCGGCGCGCTGCGCTTTGGTGCCGTCGTCCGTCTTCTTCGCGGGGCGGTTCACAGGGCGCCTGCCAGGATGTTCCCGGCGCTCGTGCCCAGGTTGTTCGCGAGGTCGGGCAGGCCGGACAGCATCCCGGCGATGCCTGCGGTGGCGCAGAGGACGAATCCGGAGGCGAGTGCGCCGAGCAACTTGCCCTTCTCCTCCTTCGGCGCGGCCTTGTACGTCGCGACGAGGAGCACCATCACGAGGAAGACCACGACGCCGCCTTCGGAGCTGAGGGTGCCGATGGACCCGGAGGCGATCGACGCGCCGGCGTCGGTACCGGTGGAACCGGAGACGATCTTTCCTCCGACGCCGGAGGCGACTTGTCGGGTGCAACCGGCGAGCCATCCGGCGAGGCCGCCCGCGCATGCGGTGCCGAGGGCGCCGGTGATGAAGCCCTGGACGGTGGGGATCAGGTCCTTGATGGCCCGGCCGCCGACCCACCACTTGCGGAGCTGGAGGCCGAGGATGGCGAGGGCGAGGGCGCACCCGGCGAGGGTGGCTCCGGTCTGGGCGGTGTTCACGGGTGTACTCCGGTGATCCAGGTGACGGGGTCGTAGAGGTTGATGGCTCCGGCGAGGCCGACGATCGAGACGGCGAGGAGCAGCAGGCGCAGGACGGTGCCGCCGCCGGTGGTGACGCGAACGACGGCGATGGCGAGCGGGGTGCACGCGAGGGTGTAGGCGGCGCCCTGGCCTGCCTCGGCACGGGCTTCGGTGACGCAGCTGGCCCACAACGTGGCGATGCTGTCCCCGCCGAGGAGCGGCAGGAACGTCAGGCCGATCGCGCCGCCGAGCTGCCAGGGCTTGCCGATGGTCCGCACCCACGCCCAGAGGCGTTGGCGGCGGGTCGGCTCCGGCTCGGGCTCGTACGCCATGACGACGTGCACGTGCACCTGAGGTGCGGGCAGCGGCGCGGGTGCCGGGGCGGGCGGGGGCACGGTGGTGATCGGCGGCGGGGGCGGGACCGGCGGGGCGGCGGGCCCCGGGATGCGCCACGGCGGGATCTCTCCCGAGAGCGGGCCGCGGTCGGGGAGCGGGGCGCCGGCCGGGATGATCCGGGTCGGGGTGATCGGGGTGATCGGACGCTTCGTCACGGGGCGGTCGCTCCTTCGGGAGTGAGGGCGTCGCGGATGCGCTGGGCGCGGTCCTGGCCGATGCCGTACCGGGCCCTGAGGGGGCGGATCCCGGGCACCCGGTCGCCGTACTCGGCGCGGGCCGCCGCGATCAGCGGGTCCGGGTCGGGTACGTCCCGGTCCCCCTCGGGTACGCCGTCGTCGTCCTCGTCGGGTACGCCGACCGGCTCGGGTACGGGTACCTCGTGTACACCGGGTACGGGTACCTCGTGGTCGGGTACGGCCGAGTGCTCCGGGTCGGGCTGGGGGAACCGAAGGGACTCCAGGAAGGTGCCGTCCGCGACCCGCACGTGTACCTGCGGGGTACGGGTACCTGCGGCGGCGAGTACGGGTACCCGGCACTGCGCGTCCGGGTGCACCAGGGCGGTCGTCGTGACGTCGAGATCCAGCTCAGCGCAGGGTGCCTGCTCGGGTACGGGGGCGAGGGCGGGCCGCTCGGGACCGGGTGCCTCGGGGGCAGTGCCGACCGCAAGGGGTGTCGGGGACGGGGGCCCGGGTACGGGGGTACCCGTCCACGGTGAGGCCACGGGTACGGTCGCGAGCTGGCCGGAGGTACGTCGGGCGGTGAGCTGCTGGAGTAGCCGGTGCCGCTGCTCCTCGTCCGTGCCAGCGCCGGAGCGGGCGACGGCGGCGGCCAGGCGGCGGCGACGACCAGCCGCACGCCACCCGGTCGGCCGGAGTTCGAGGAGCGCGGCCAGGCGCACCGCGCGGACAGTGGCCCGGTCCCGCGTGATCTGCTCCGCGGTACGGTCCCGAACCGCGAGGCCGAGCCGGGACAGCAGGCGCTCGCGGAGCTCCCGGCCGACGAGCGCGGGCAGACCGGTGGACAGGGCGCCGGGCCGGACCACCTGGATCTCCAGGCCCATGGCGAGGTGCCAGAGCAGGCCGGCCGCGATGGGGCCGAAAGCCGCGCGGACGATGCCGCCCCAGACGCCCGACTCGGAGAACGCGGGAACGATCTGGATGCCGGTGATGCACCAGACGAGTACGCCCGGCACACCAGCGGTGCCGGCAGTCTCCTCCGTGGTGGTGGCGCCCTTGTTCGCGCGCGCCATGAAGGCGCAGGCGAAGAGCGCGAGCTCCCCGGCCGCGAACATCACGGCGCGTTCGCGCGGGTTGCTCATGCCGAGGTGGTCCTCGGCGAACCGCCAGGAGGTGTCCGCGCTGTACGCGGTGCAGACGGCGGCGCCGAGCCCTGCGACAACCACGGGCGCGGGCGGGAGGTCGAGGCGGCGGACAGCGCGGACGAGGAGCCAGAGGGTTCCGACCGCGACGACCAGCACGGTGAAGGCGAGCCCGGCGGCCAGCCAGGGGTGGCCGGCCGCCAGGACGAGGACCTGGTGCAGCGTCACGCTGCTCCCCCGTGGGTCGGGGTGGCGGCGGTGAGGATGCACATGGCCGCGCGGGTGGAGTGCGCGTTGCGGGCGGCCTGGGCGTTGGAGTAGTCGGCGGCGGCCTGGCGGTGAAGCTCGGCGACGCGTTCGGCGGCGGCCCAGCGCGCGGCGGCGGCCACCGCCTCGGTGCCGGCCTTCTTGAGGAGTCGCATGCCGTACTCGGCGCGGGTGATGGGCGCGGGCGGGCGCGGGTTGTCGACCCGGGGCATGTGGCGGAGCAGCAGGGCGTTCGCGGTGGCGGCGCGCGAGGTCCCGAAGCCGTGGACAGTGGACGAGACGCGGCTGGCGTAGGCGAGGCGGGTGGCCTCCCGCATCGCGAGCGTGGGCCGGGTCGTCATCAGGGCGGCCCCGATGGCGGCCATCAGGACGCGGGTGGGGTTGTCGAGGGCGGTGCGGGCGGCGGCGAGGGCCGCGTCCATGTCGGGGTCCGAGGCGAGGGAGAGAGGGGCGCGGCTACGATCGCGCATGGCTGTCCTCCTGAGAAAGCAGGGGATGGCAGGCCCCGGCCAGCGTCACTAGCGCTGACCGGGGCCGTTCCATTGGTGCGAGTACGACCGTAGCGAGAAGTGTGGACAATGTCCACACTTCTTCGAGAGGATGACCCCATGCCCGAGACGCCCGAGGGCCCTGAGCAGGAGGCGGAGTCCATGACGATCCCGAAGTTGGCAGAGCGGGTCGGCCGGAGCCGATCACTGATCCACCGGCTGGCCAGCACGCCGGCGGAGAAGTGGCCGGCCCCGGTATACCGGCCCGGCAGTACCCGGCCGGAGTACCCGGTCGCCTGGTTCGACGCCTACTGGGCGGCGCGGCAAGGCGGCATGACGCAGGGGAAGCGCACCGACCTGGACGGCGAGGGCGGCGTCTGACCGCACGCATCTGCGCCCCGCCCAGGTTGCCGGGCGGGGCGCAGATGTGTCGGCAGGCGATCGGTCAGGCGGCGGCCAAGCGCTCCCCGGCGGTCGTGGCATAGGTCGACGACTGTGGCCATGCCGGTGGTGCCGGGCCCTGCGAGGGGGTCAAGAACGAAGCTTCCCTCGGGGCGATGAGTAGCAAATGGCGCACCGCAGGAGAAAACTTGCAACCGACACCACGGTATCCATGAAGGACGGTGGTGTGCCTGGCCTTCGCTGCTGAGGAATTATTCGCTGATCGGCGACGGAGGAGAAAATCGAAATTGCATCTGGTTCTATCGCAGATCGCTGCAGTGTTCAGTCGGCTTTTCGTCGTTGTCCGCTGCTTCTGCTATGCAACTATTTAGTCGCTCATAATCGTCGACCTGTGAATTGTAATCATCAATAAGCTTGTTATAGTCATCAACATTCTTATTGTCGACGATAGTCAGTGTCACAATTAGGGCAAGGCATGCGGCAAGGCAAACGCTTAGTACCAAAACGACTGATATTGGGACCAGTCCTCGTCGGGGGTTTTCTTCTGCGACTGGGACGTGCTTGGCCTCGGCTCCGACGATGGGGGAAATGAGCCTGAATTTGCTTTCGTCCCCCTCTCCGTCCGCGATAATCGAAAAGACCGACTCCTGCGCGCCCGCGATCAGACAGGGCTGGATCAGAAGCTTCTTGTTATCGGGGGACAAGGTCCATATCGGCTGCGGGCGGTCGGCGGGCCGCGTAACAACTCCCTTTACCTCGACGATCGTACTGTCGTCAAACGAAATCTCAATAGGATTTCCTGCATGGAAAGATGATTCCGTGATCTCTTTCTTTCCGGCATTGCGGATCGAAACGTCAATGATGCGTGGATTTCTTAGTGCGGTTTCCTGGTGTCGAATAGAAAGCGCGCTATCGCCTCCAAGGGGTGCGGCCAGCAGTGCAGTGTTTTTCAGCCACTGATACTCCAAAATCGGCTTGCCGTTGACTATTCGGCCCTGAATGTATGCCGCTGCGGGTGCGCCCAGAATTGCCGTCAGGGTAGTTGCTATGATTGCCCACCATTCGACCTGCATAAATTTCCTCGATTCTAAGGTTCCTAATCCATCGCTTGTGTAGCCAGGCTCGGTACGTCGGCTCAACGCCCCTTCGGGATAAGCTAGTTGAACACCTTAGCGCTACATCTCGAAGCTTTCGACCTCCTCTTGAAGACGGGGTCTCTTTGTGGGCGCTGTAATCAAGTAACTTTGTGACGGGATAATCCCTTTTCCCGAGAGTTCATCCGAAATGTCCCGGGCTGCATGGACTATCGAATGGCGCAACTTGCTGGCCGTATCACGGTGCTGACGCTTTACGAGCACGTTTGTACCCACATCCGTCCACATTGCGTACAGCGGGCGGCGGGCGCGGTGCCGCCTCCGCCGTGGAGGTCTAGGGGCCCGCCGCACTCCGGGCAGGGTGCGGCGAGGCGAACCCGTCCGTCGGCGGTGTCGAGGGCGCGCTCGACGAGGCCGGCGGACGTGCGCGCGACCGCGTCGATGCGTTGCTTCTCCGCCTCGGTGAGGGGGCGCCAGGGGCCGCGGACGCCCTGGGTGCGGGCGAGGAGCCAGAGGGCGGCGAGGGATGCGGTGCGCTGGGCCCCGGTGTACCGCCACCTCCGCGGGTCCTTCCCCTGGCGGAGGGCGAGCTGGTTGCGGCGGCGGTCGTCGGCCTCCGCCGTACGACGAGCCCGCGGGTCCTCCGGCCAGGACCGGCGGGGCGGGGCCGGGGTGATCGGCGCGTGCTGGATCGCGGCGGCGGTCTGGTCGGTGAGCTCCAGGAGGCCGGCCTCGACGGTGACCATGGTGTCAAGGACGTCAAGGCGGAGGGGTGCGGCCGTCCACCCGGGCTGGTCCGGGCTGCGCTCCAGCGAGCGCAACGCTTCTGCGCGCCAGGTGGCGGCCTCGGCTTCGTCGTCGGACTGGTGGGCGGAGAGCAGGCCGATGCCCATGGTGGGGGGCCAGGTGGTGCCGCGGGTGGCGAGGGCGTCGCGGAGGTCGCGCCAGTCTCGGGCGATGGTGAAGAGGTGGCGCTCGGTGGCAGTGGAGTGGGTGGTGGTGGTCATCGGGCGCTCCGGTGTGCGTGGTCGTAGCCTGGTGATCACCGGGGGCGCACCCGTCCTGGACAGACGTTGTGGGTGCGCCCCTTCTGCATGCTCAGCTCGTCGCCAGGACGAACATGTGGGCGGTGAAGCTGATCGTGGTGCAGATGGTGATGACGACCAGCCAGCTGCGCGGAATGGTCACGGTGGGGCGTTCTCGCACGTCGTGCTCCTTCAGATTCAGCGGCGGCGTTACGGGGGGCCGTACGGGGACTGCCGGACTCCTGTTGTGGGTGGCCGTGTGGGCCGGTGTGGGCGTGTGCGCCGGTCCCGCCGCTCCTCGCCGATCAGCAGGACCACGAGGGCCAGGTCGCCAGAGAGGAGCAGCAGGACGGGGGCGAGGCGGGCGAGAGTCACGCGGGCGGAGGCGGGGCTGGTGCTTCGTGGTCGCGGTCGGGCCGGGGCAGAGAGAGAAGGCCGATCACCTGGTGCGGGTCCACGCCGGCACTTCCGGAGGCGACGGTGAAGGCCCGCATCGCGGCGACGGTGCGCTTGATCGCGGCCTCCGCCTGTACGGCGCGGGCGTGCTGCTCGTCGGAGTCACACGGCTCCATCACGGTTCCGGTGCACTGCGCCACGGTCTCGTCGATCAGGGAGACCACGTACTCGGCGGCGAAGTCATTGCCCTTGACGCGGGTCATGCCGGACCGGAGGAGGTGCAGCGCCCGGCTGAGGCCGTAGCGCTCCTTCTCGGCGTCGTCGGCGCGGGTGCGCATGTCGGCGATGTCCTCGACGACGCCGCGGATCGGCCCCATGCCCGTGCGACCGGTGGCAGCCTCGTGCATCTCGGCGATCGTCTTGCACGCGGCGAGGTAGTCCGCCTTGAAGCGCTCGGCTTCCTGCTTGGCCTCGACATCGGCTCGGCGCAGCAGTTCGTCGAGCATGCGTGCCGAGCCGGGCAGGGCGGCGTACAGGATGGTGTTGCGGAGCAGGTCGCTGGGGAACTCGACCTCGCAGGTGGGCCCGCAGTACTCGTGGTCACCGGCCTCGTGGGCGCGCTCGGTCTCTTCCCGGTCCGCGCGCTGCTCCTCGGTCTCCGGCTCCTCGACGGCGGGGAAGGCTCGGCGTCGCCGGGTGAGGTACGCCGTGAACTGGGCGACAGCGGCCTGGTCACCAGGGCTGAGGACGGTGCGCGGGTCGTTGCCGCAGCGGCCGGTGGGCTTCGGATCGGTCATGTCGTGTTCCTCGAAGGTGAGTTGATGCGACCCGGCGGTGCGGGGGCCGCTGTGGAACTTCTTGGCGCAGGTGGGGCCGATGCCGGCCGCCCTCGACTCGGCGTCGAGGAGCGGCCGGTTGCACACCCCGCACGTGTCACTCACGGGCAGTGCTCAACCTCGGTCTCTCGGGCCCGGCACGCCGCGCGCTGCTCTGCCTTGCACAGCCCGCAGTACGCCGTCCCGTCCGACTCGTACTTGCCGTGGACGGCCTGGTCGTGGCCGTGCACGCACCGGCCGGGGCGTGCGGTCCCGCCGGTCAGGTACCGGAGCTGCTCGCGCACCGCCTGTCGTCCGGGCTCGTCCTCGACGTGGTCGGGGGCCACGCAGTGCTCACGGCCGCATTCGGGCCGGACGTAGCCCACCGGGTCGCGGCCGGTCCTGATGCGGAACGCGACTGAGGCCGCGGTGTGCAGCTTCGCCCGGTAGGCGAGAACGGGCGTGCCTGCGCTGCCCCGGGAGCCGGTCCAGTCGACGTGTCCCCCGGCGAGCGGAACCGTCTTCGTCGCCCACTTCTGTTCGAGGGTGAGGGGCTGGAGCTGGACGGGCGGGATGTTGTGGTGGGCGCGGAGGCGAGCGACCCGGTCTTTGTCGCACCGGAGCTCGCGCCTGATGGCCGAGTTGGAGAGGCCCTGACGGAGGAGCGCGACGATGTCGGCCTCGGGGATCATCGGGTGCCGTCCATCGTGGCGGTGTCGAGGTCGTCCTCGTCGTGGACGAGGCGCCAGCGCTTGGCGGTCTGGTCCCATTCGATGTGTTCGTCGCCGGTCGGGTTGCTGATGTGGCCGTCTGGCTCGATGTGGACCGGGATCGAAGCGTCCACCAGGGCGTTGAGCCCTTCGACGGCGCGCTCCCAGGGGGCGAGGTCGGAGAGGCCGAGGGCGCGGCGGGCCGCGGTGGACTGGCCGGAGGCCGAGCTGAGGAGCTGGTCGGCGAGGCGGCGGGTGATGGCCTTCTCGTCGTGGGCGGCCTTCCGCCAGCGCACCACGTTGTCCAGCGCGCGGGAGAGCCGGCGGTTCAGGTCTTCGTACCGGCGCCGGCCGAGCGGCTCGCGGCCGCGGTCCTCCGTCCACCACCGGATGAGCTCCAGCGCCTGGGCGTGGTCGTCGGGGGTGATGGCCTGGAGGAAGGTGTCGGCCAGGCGCTCGCGGAAGGTGTCGCCCAGGCCGGAGCCCCAGAGGGTCCAGTCGATGAGGGACCAGAGTTCGTCGGAGTGCTCGACGGGCCGGACTTCGGCGGCGGCGGCCTGGTGCGCGGCGAGGGTGTCCTCGGCGGTGCGGCGGGCGCAGATGGCGACGATGTGGGCGTCGATCTCCTCGTGGAGGAGCCGTCGGGATTCCTCGGCCTGGCTCTCGGTGGAGACGAGGCGGCGGATCGTGTGGAGGTGCGCGTCGACCTCGTCGCGGAGGCGGCGGCGGGTGGTGAGTCCGAACATGGTTCTGCTCCTGGCGGTGGTGCCGGGGGCGGGCCCTCTGGTAGGACCCCAAGTCCGGTCGTACGGGTGATCAGTCGTGTTGTGCGCCGGCCGGGACCGGCAGTTGGTCGAGGGCGTCGCCGATGTCGTCGGCGATCTGACGCCACCGCGCGGCGAGCGCGGCAGCGGTGGTGTCGCGGGCAGCGGCGGCGACGAGGAGGGCCTCGACGATCTCGGACGCGTCTCGCGCGCCGCCGGGGAGCCGGAGGATCGCGGCCATCAGAACGGGGGCTCGTTGCTGTAGCCCTTGGCCGCGTCGACCGCCCAGGGGTCGTCGGCCGGCGGCTGGGTCGGGCGGGACGTCTGCGGGCGGCCCTGCTGGGCCTGCCCGCGCTGCTGGGCGCCCTGCTGAGGGCCCGAGGCGCCGGACGTGACCTTCGTGACCTTCGCCGTGGCGAAGGCCAGCGACGGGGCGATGCTGCGGATCAGCAGAGCCGTCCGCTCGTGCTTGGCCCCGTCCTTCTCCCAGGACTCCGTCCGGAGCTCCCCGGTGACGACGACCTCCATCCCCTTCTCCAGGCTCTCCGCGGCGTGCTCCGCCAGGCGCTCCCAGGCCGTGCCACGCACGTACAGGACGTCGCCGTCCTCCCACTGTTGGGTCTGCTGGTTCAGCCGGCGCGAGTTGAAAGCGAGCGGGATCGAGGCGACGGCCTTCGAGGACGAGGTGAAGCGGAGCTCCGGGTCCGCGGTGAGGCGTCCGACGCCGGTCATGGTGGGCAGTGCCATGTTGATCTTCCTGTTCTCGTGCGCGCGGAACCGGAGCGAACCGGTTCCGCGGTGGGGATCTATCGGGGGGTGTTGGTCCATGCTTCGACGGCTCGGCGGACGGCGTCGGCGGGGTGCCAGTACGGGGCGTAGCCCTTGGGGAGCGGCGTGTCGGTGAGGAGCGCGCGGGCGGTAGCGGCGACGGCGACCGGGTCGGAGTACCGCCCGAGACGTGTAAGGAGCTCGGGCGGGGTGTTCCCGCCGCCGCTGTCCGGCAGGGCGTACTGCCACTGCTCGGCGGGGTGCTCCCAGAACAGGAACAGGCCGTCCAGCCCGGTCTCGTCGTCCTCGTCGGCGTCCCAGCGGATGACCGCGGACAGCATGGTGGTGCAGCCCGCGTCGGGGCCGGTCTCGTAGGGGTCGGTCTCGGCGTCCGAGGTCCACCAGGAGCTCGGTTCCAGTCCGGCGCCGGTGAGCGCATCGACCACTGCGGTGATGTACGGGTCGTGGGGCAGTTCGGTCATCGGTTCTTCCTTCGTCGGAGGTCGGAGAGTCGGGTGACTCCGGCGGGGAGCGGGGTCTCGGGCTGGTGGGTGGGGCAGGTGGCGACGTGCGGCATGTGCAGTCGCTCCCACCCGGTCAGCGGGAGTTCGGCGGAGGGGCGGCGGGACCGGAGGGCGCCGGTGCCGTCGCGCCAGACCGCGGTGTTCCCGGTCGGGTCTGGGCCGGGATCGACGGCAAGAGGTCGGCCGGCCTCGGTGCGGGTCCAGCGGATCGGGCGGCGGCAGGTGGGGCAGTGGGCGGCTGGTGGGGCCATGGCGGTGTCCTGTGGGTGGCGGTGTGGGCCTGGTCGGCGGCGGTGATGCGCTCGGGGTGCGGGGCCTTGAGCGGGATGCGGACGCCTCCAGCGACGGCGAAGCACGGGCTCTGTGGGGCGGCGGTGCAGGCGGTGCACGTGGCGGTGGCGATCACCCAGTCGAGGCGGCGGACGTCGTGCGTGCGGACGCGCCAGACCTTCCCGGTGGCGCGGTTCGAGCAGAGCTCGCCCTGGGGTGCGAGGCACCAGGAGCAGCGGAGGGCGAGCTGGGGGAAGCGGGCGGTACGCATCAGGCGGAGTCCTCTTCAGTCGGTGCGGACGGGGTGGCGGCGAGAGCCGCGGTGGCGGCCCGGATGCGCTCCTCGGCGGCCAGTGCGTCGGCGGGGTCGATCGGCGGGAGGCCGGCCGCACGGCGGCGGGCGTCTTCGAGGCGGGCGGGGTGGACGTCCCGCATGCGGCGGCCGCGTACCTCGCAGCTGTTGCCGGGGCGGGCCTGGCAGATCCGGCAAGGGATGCTGCGGGGCGCGACGACGCCGGCGCCGACCTTGGGCACGCTCTTGCCGATGGCGGCGCGGGCGGCGGCGATGCGGGCGGCGTACGGTCCGGGGGTCTCGTCGTCGGTCTGGGTGCCGGGCGGGAGGGCCAGGCGCTCGGCGGTGCCGAGGGATGCCGAGGCGCTGCGGGGTTGGAGGTAGCCGTCAGCGGCGGCCCGGACGAGGGCGCGGCGGGACGCGGCGGACTCGGCACCGGTCTCCGACGGGTTGCCGTCGTAGACGACGTGCGCGAGCTCGATGCGCTCCTCGCGACGGGCCTTGATCTCGGTGACGATCTCAGCGGGGGCAACGAAGGGCTGGCGTGCGGCAACGGCGATGACCGCGGCGCGGGCATCGTCCACGGTGTACGGGGCGAGGATGTCGCCCCAGACGTCGGGGGTGTGCTCGTTGAAGCGCTGCTGCGGGCAGACGCTGGCAACGTACTTCGCGATGAGGATTGCTTCCTGGCTGTTCACGATGCGCCTCCCTCGGCGACTGCGTCTCGGGCCTTCGCGCGCTCCATGGCGCGGTCGAAGAGGTCGGTTCCACTGGCGGGGTCGTAGCCGGGGCCGGCGGCCGGGCCTGCGGGCCGTTGGCCCTGTTGCTCCCGCTGAGCGGCGAGGCGGAGCTGGTCGTATTTCTCGCGCAGCTTCGGCATGGAGAGGACGTTGCCTCGCCAGAAGGTGTCCGCCTGGCACCAGGCGATGGCGGCGAGGACTTGGTCGAGGGTTCGGCCGTCCTTGTCGATGAGGAGGCGGGCCTCGCGGCGCCACGTCTTGCTGACGGTGGGGCGTTTGCTGCCGTTCGCTTCAATGGCGTCGGCGAGGGCGGTACATGCCTGCTCGATGTCGTCCCGGGTGGGGGGGTCGTCGGGGATCTCGGATCCCGGACTATCTCCCTCTCTCTCGTAAGAGAGAGAGGTATTGGGGTTGGGGTTGGGAGCATCCGTTACCGGCCCGTGAGTATCGGTGTCGGTAACGGCGTTACTGGTGGCGTTACTTGCTTCGTTACCGCTGTCGTCAGCAGGGGCGCTATCGGGTCGCGGGGGCGGGGTGCTGGTGCGCTTCCGGCGCTCCTTGAATGCCCTCTGACGTGCGGCGTTTTTGTCGCGCTCGGCGTGGATCTGCTCGGCCGACTTCTGGTAGTCGAGGTAGTCGTGGATGACGTAGCCGTCGGGGGCCTCCAGCCACAGCTTGGCGTCGACGAGTCCGGTGATCGTGCTCTGTCGCAGTGCGGACGCAGCGACGGCGTGATTCTCCGAATTACCGGCCGGGTTACCGCCCCCGTTAGTAACGGCGTTACCGAGGGTGGCGGCGACCATGTCGACGACGTCCTCGAAGTCGATCAGCCTGCGAGCCACGTTCCTCGGGATGCGCCCATCGGTCAGGTTTCGGTTGGACCAGGCCAGCCCTTCAGCCCACAGGGCAACCCCCAGCGCGCCAACCCGCTGGAACTTGGGGTGGTCGTAGAAGTCGTCTGACAGCCGGACCCAGGCCATTAGGTGGTGCCTCTCGTGGGTGGTGCGGGGTGCGGCCGGCCGGGAAGGTCCGGCCGCACCGTGGGGGGAATCAGCTACGAGCGGGCCGGGGCGCCGTTCAGCACAGCGATGTGCTCCGGGATGCCGTCAGCGACCAGCGTTCGGATGTCCTCGAAGGCGGACGCAAGGATGTCGGCGGGGCGCTCGATCTTGAAGCCGAGCTTCAGCGCGCCTTCCTGGCGGTCCAGGCGGTACTTGAAGCGGGCGGTGACCCTGTACGCCTCGCTGCCCTCGAAGGGCCGCAGCGCGAGGATGAGGGTCGCCGGGATGGTGATGTCGCCCTTGTGGCCGGCCTTCCCGGTCTGCTCCTCGATGTAGGAGAACTTCCGGGCGCCGGAGTCGAGCCGCTGGGACGACTGGAACTCGGCGGAGGTGGACACCTCCATGGACTGGGCGAGTTCCAGCATCGTCGCGGAGTCCGGTTCGACCAGGTCCACGAGGTTGTCCTCGATGTGCTCAGCGAACTGGCTTTGGCTCATCAGCTTGTTGTCCGCGTGCATCCACGCGGACCAGGCGGAGGTGGGCCGGAGGCGGAGCTCCAGGCGGTGTCCGCCCCACCGGGGGGTCTCGGTTTCGTGGGCGTCCAGTACCGCGGTGATGGTTCGGTTCTCGACGTCCGCGTACACCTCGGAGGCGAAGTCGCCGTGCTTGTCGAAGTAGGCGAGGAAGCTGTCGACGTCGCGGACCACAGTGGTTCCGGACTTCCGGGCCGGGATGCCGGTGAACTCGGGTCCGGTGAGGTCGATCCGGTGCGCTCGGCCGTCCGGGGTGACGAGGCTGTACACCTTGCCAGGGGCGAGCTCGGCGGGCTTGGCCGAGCGCATGGCGGCGTCGATGACGGGCTGGAGGTCGGTCTGCATTACTGGGCGCTCCTGAGCTGGGTGGGGGCGGGGGTGGGCTCGACCTCGCGGAGGCCGGTGAGGACGGGCTGACGCGGGTCGGTCCGGCTGAGGTTGCCGGTGTCGTCGACGAAGAAAATGCTCTTCGGGCGCTCGGTGCGCGGGACCTTCGAGGTGACGGTGTCGGTGACCGTGACGGTCCGGCCGTCGGTGCCCGCGATCGGCTTGACGTCGATCTTCAGCGCGACGGTCCCGGCCTTGCCGGTCTCGCGGACGGCCTCGATGAGCTCGTGCAGCCGGGTGGACAGCTCGGTGTGGAGCTGGCCGCCGGACTGCTCCTGGAGGAACGCGGCGAACGGGCGGACGACCGGCCCGCTCTCCTCGACGGTGGGCTTCATGGTGCTCATGACTTCCTCTCGCGAAGGGCTTGTTGGGCTGCTCGGTAGGTGTGGGCGGAGGCTCGGCGCTTGCCGGAGGCGACCGCCCGCTGGTCGAAGAGCGCGCTGGCGCTCTGGGGGGACGGGGTGGACCAGGCCCCGGCCGGCCACCCGGGCCCCGGCGGCGGCTCCGGCACCCCGCGCAGAGCGGACGGGGTGTGAGCCGGGCACCGGAGGCCCGTGAGGTACGGGTTGATCCCGTCGAGGGCGCGGCAGTACCGGCGGTCGGGGCCAATCCAGTGCGTGCACTCGGGCGGGGTGTCCACGGCGGGCCTTTCGGGGCGGGGGTGGTGGCCGGGTGCGCGGCCGGTGAGGGGAGACACGGCC
>NZ_JBHWZJ010000027.1:0-38861 GCF_042728415.1 Streptomyces sp. NPDC060198
ACCCGTGTGGTTCCGGGGGCCGCGCGCTGTTCCGGGGTGAGTGGCTCGCGGCCGCCCGCCGAATGGCGTGACACGCCGGTTCACAACAATCCCTTGCGCGTCGCGTGTTCACGGAGGCTACTCTTGCCCCGCACGCCTCCGGGAGCCTCTCGGGGGCATCAACGAAGGTGTGGGGGAAGTCAGTTGAGGAACTCATGGCTCCGCTTGCGGGTCGCCGCAGCGGTCACCGCTCTCTCGCTCGGCGCGGTCGGCCTGACCGCACTCGGCGCGCCCGTCGCCCGGGCCTCCGAGACGGGCACCGGGACGGCCGGTGAGCAGGTCGCCAAGCTGCCGATCTCGTCGTTCGGGGCGATGGTCGTCGACTCGGCGCACCAGCGGGTCTACGTCAGCGACGACCGCAGGAGCTCCGGGACGGGCTCCGTCCACGTCTACGACTTCGACGGCGAGAGGGTCACCACGCTGGCGACGGACGACGCGCCGTCCTCGCTGGCGCTCAGCCCGGACGGGACCGTCCTCGAGGTCGCCCAGACCTCCGGCGTCATCTCCTTCGACACCGCCACCTACACCAGGACCGCGCGCTACTACGGGAATTACGACGTCTACTGCCCCCGTGACGCGGGATTCGCCGGCGGCCGTGTCTGGTTCACCGAGACCAACAACACCAGTGACTGCGACAACCGGACGTACACCCTCTACGGGACGGCCGACGGGAGGACCGTCGCGACCGGCTGGAACGACACCGGACGGCTGCGGCTCTTCGACGACCAGCAGAACCCGGACCGGCTGATCATGGCCCAGCCCCGGACGGCCGCCGCGACCGATCCCTTCCTCGCCGTCTTCGACGCGAGCGGCACCACCCTGGTCCGCACCGTCGAGCGCCGGTTCGCCGACAGTGCCGGCCAGGGCGGGCTGGACATGCGTGACGTGGCCCAGTCCCCGGACGGCGAGCTGATCGCCGTCGCCGACGCCCGTACCGGAACCCGGCTGCTGAACGCGGACGACCTCTCGGACTCCGCCACCGCCTACCAGCCGCTCCCCGAGGGGGCCGTGGCCAGTGCGGTCGCCTTCAGCGGAGACGGGAAGTACATCGCCCGGGGTGCCGCTGCCACCGGCGGCACCGCCGACCTGCTGGTCCAGGCCGCCGACCCGGCCGATGCCGCGCCCCCGCTGGAGTTCGCCTTCGAGGGTGCGCTCGACGGGAACAAGGTCCAGCCGCGCGGACTCGCCTGGTCCGAGGACGGCTCGCGCCTCTTCGCCGTCACCAACGGCGGCAGCGGGTACGAGTACTGGCTGCACGTCATCCGGCCGCCCGCCGCCCAGTACGACACCCGCTTCACCGGCGCGCTCGCCACGAACGTCGCGCAGCCCGTGGTGGGCGAGCCCCTCGGGATCCGGGGCAGGCTGGAGATCGACGGGCCCGCACCCGCGCAGCCGGTGAAGGTGACGGCCGTACGCCACGACGCCAACGGCGGCCGTGCGCTCGCCGCCGCCGAGGTCGACGCGGACGGGACGTTCACCGTGCTGGACGTGCCGTCGGTGGTCGGCCCGGCCACGTACACCGTCTCGTTCACCGGCGACCTGACCCATCGCCCGACCGAGGACGTCTCCCTGGAGACCGTGGTGGCGAAGGCCCCGACCTCGATCGCGCTGACCGCCCCGGCCGAGGGCACCAAGGGGGTGGGGCTGCGGATCACCGGCACCCTCACCGGCCAGGGCCGTGCGCTGCCCGCCGGGATCACGCTCTCGGTGGTGCGTACCGACAAGAAGGGCAGCTACGCGCTGACGTCGGCCGCCGTCGCGGCGGACGGCTCCTTCACCGTCGACGACGTCCCCGGCGCCAACGGCGAAGTGGTGTACGAGATCGGCTACGCGGGCGACGACCTGCATCTCGCGAGCGGGGCGACGGCGACCGTCCGGGTGCGTAAGCCGGTGGCCTGATCCGGGCGGCGGCCCGCACCGGGTCGCCGCAGGGCGGGGGGACGCGCGCCGCCGCGTCTTCCCGTCCGCACCTTCTACGGATCAGGCACAACTTTAGACTGATTCCAAGCTAGGATGGTCATCCAGCAGATTCTGGAGGCCACCATGTACGAGCCGATTCGCACGCCGTCGGTCCACACCCCGGCCGACACCGCCGGATTCCCGCACCGCAGTCGCGGGGAGGAGCTGGACATCCAGCTCGCCGGTCACCTCGCCGCACTGCTCTCCGTCACCGACGAACTGGGCCTCGACGCGGCCGGGGACCGCGTCGCAGAGCAGGTGTCCCGGCTGCGCGGCGCACCCCCCACCCGGCACGCCGGGCTGAGCGAAGCCCCGCCCGCCGTCCTGCACCGCCGTGCCCACTCCCTCGCCGGCCGGGCGCTCGTGGTGGCGGCTTCGCGCGCCGACACGACCGTGGCGATCCTCGCGGCGGAACGGATGGACGCGCACGCCGCAGCACTGTCGGCGGCGACGCACCGCCTGGTCCCGACCGCCTGAGACGGCTGCCCGCGCAACCTCCCGACGCGACCTCCCGACCCGGCTGCCCGGTCCCGGGCCCGCGCTCGGACGGTGTCGACGCCTACGGTTGGCTGTAGCCGTCCAGGAAGTGCGCGATCCGCGTCACCGCGTCCCGGAGGTCCTCCGCCGACGGCAGCGTGACCACCCGGAAATGGTCGGGTTCCGGCCAGTTGAACCCGGTGCCGTGCACCACCATGATCTTCTCGGCCCGCAGCAGGTCCAGCACCATCTGCCGGTCGTCCTTGATCTTGTAGACCTTCGGATCGAGCCGGGGGAAGAGGTACAGGGCGCCCTTGGGCTTCACGCAGGTCACCCCGGGGATCTGCGTCAGCAGGTCGTACGCCACGTCCCGCTGCTCCAGGATCCGGCCACCCGGCAGTACCAGATCGTCTATCGACTGCCGGCCGCCGAGTGCCGCCGCCACCGCGTGCTGGGCCGGCATGTTGGCGCAGAGCCGCATGTTGGCGAGGATGGTCAGCCCCTCGATGTACGAGGAGGCGTGCTCCTTCGGCCCGCACACCGCCAGCCAACCGGAGCGGTATCCGGCCACCCGGTAGTTCTTGGACAGCCCGTTGAAGGTGAGGACCAGCAGGTCCGGCGCGATCGCCGCGGTCGGGGTGTGGGTGGCACCGTCGTAGAGGATGCGGTCGTAGATCTCGTCCGAGCAGACGACCAGGCCGTGGCGGCGGGCGATCTCCGTCAGGCCGCGCAGCATCTCGTCGTCGTACACGGCACCGGTCGGGTTGTTCGGGTTGATGATCACGATGGCCTTGGTGCGGTCCGTGATCTTGCGCTCGATGTCGGCGAGGTCCGGCATCCAGTCGGCCTGCTCGTCGCAGCGGTAGTGCACCGCCGTACCGCCCGCCAGCGAGACCGAGGCGGTCCAGAGCGGGTAGTCGGGTGCCGGTACGAGGACCTCGTCGCCGTCGTCGAGCAGCGCCTGCATCGACATCTGGATCAGTTCGGAGACGCCGTTGCCGAGGTAGATGTCCTCGACGTCCAGCGCGATGCCCTTGGTCTGGTAGTGCTGCATCACCCCGCGGCGCGCGGAGAGCAGGCCCTTCGCGTCGCCGTATCCGTGCGCCCCCGCGACGTTGCGCAGGATGTCCTCGAGGATCTCGGGCGGGCATTCGAAACCGAACGCCGCCGGGTTGCCCGTGTTCAGCTTGAGGATGCGCTGACCGGCCGCTTCCAGCCGCATCGCCTCCTCCAGCACGGGGCCCCTGATCTCGTAGCAGACGTTGGCGAGCTTCGTGGACTGGATGACCTGCATGTCCGCGAGCTTACGGCGGTGTTTCGCGGCGCGCTCGGGACTTCCTGTCCGCCGGCGCCCCCGGGGACGCGCCGGACGGCCACCGAGGCTTCCATCGCCATGCGGCCGGGCGGGTGAGCCGTGGGAACGTCCGGTCACGCCGGTGGTGCGGCTTGGAATGCGGGTGCGCGCCGCGATCCCGGGTGAGATGCGCCACCCGTCCCCCCGTTCGTACACACGTACGCGACCGGGCGTGTGTGGACCCGTACGTGTGTACGGAGGCCTGGCCCGGGGGTCCTGGGGTGGACAGCCTCGGATGTCGCTCAATTCGCGCACCGGGGTGCGCGGCGCCCGGGAAGAGTGCCGGCACGGGCGTCCTCACGAAGAACCACCTCGCCGTCCTCGGCCTGCACGACGTCGACGGGATTCTCGCCGCGCTGCGCGAGGAACTGGCAGCGGCGCCGGACGCCGACCGGCCCGGCCTGGAGCGCGCGCTCGCCCTCGTCGGGCGGTACACCGACCGCCCCGGGGAAGAGCTGCGCGTCCGCTGGGTGCGCGAACGGCTCACGGCGGCCGGATACGCGGGACCCGCCGACTCCACCGAAGCGATCAGGACGCTGCGGCGGGCCGAGCCGGGCCTCTTCCTCCTCCAGGCCGTGACGTACGCGAGGGAAGCGGCGGCGGCCGGGGGCTGAACCGGGCGCCGCCGCCTTCCTGGCCGCGTCGGCCGGCGTATCAGCGGCGCGTCAGGCGTACCGACAGGCCGGTGCGGGTGTGCACGGGCTCGGCGCGGTAGCGGGCGTCCTCCACGGTGAGGGTGCGGAACTGCCCCTGGAGCGCGCGGGCCCCGATCACCGGGACCGTGGCGTCGCGTCCGAACCCCTCCGCGAGCCGCAGCCGGAGCCCGCTCCGGTCGCCCAGCACCACGCGGCCGTCGGCCTCCAGCGCGTCGCCTCCGCCGGGACGGAGCGTCACGTCCAGCACGGTGCCGGACGCCTGGGTGTAGCCGCCCCGGACGCGGACCCCGCCGCGCGCCGGGTCCAGTCGCAGGGTGCCGGCGGTCAGGGCCACGTCGCCCCGGCCGAGGGCTCCGGCGGACGCGGCGACCAGCACACCCCCGGCCACGTCCGTGGTGCCGGTGTAGGTGTTCGCGCCGGTCAGGACCAGGGTGCCGGTGCCCCGCTTGGTGAGGCCGCCGCGTCCGCCGATGTCGTTGCGCCAGGTGTCCAGGGCGTCGAAGCCGCCGTCCCGGGCGTCCAGCGTGACGGTCACGTCGTGGTCGAAGGCGCCGTACCCGTCGGCGGCCGTGAAGAGGTCCAGTCGGCCCCACGGCTCGGAGCCGTAACGCTCGTCGCCGTCCAGCAGCACGTAACCGGCGGGCAGTGCGGTGGTCCGCAGCACCTCGCGGCGCTGTTCGGCGTCGAGGTAGGGGAACCGTGTCTCCAGCAGCACTTCGGCGCCCTCGGGGACCGGGAGCGGGGAGTCGCGGCGGTCAGCGCGGCCTTCGCGGCGCAGCACGTAGGTGAGGCGCGGGGCTACGCGCTCGGCGTTGGCCGCACGGTCGGCATACGGGTCGGCCGGGGAGCCCGCCACCGGGGTGTGGGCGTACGCGTACAGGTCGGCCGAGCCGGTCGCGGTGCTCAAGTACGCGGCGGCCCGGGCGCGGGCGGTCGCCTTCAGCTCCGCGTTCGCCGGGTCCGCCAGGGTGGCGGCGGCCAGCGCGGTGGCCAGGGTCCTGCCGCCGATCACGTCGAGCGGGGAGTGCATGCCCGCCACGATCCGGGTGTGGCTGAGGTCCGAGGCGCGGGCGACCAGCTCCTGGAAGCGCTCCGGGACGGCGTACGCCAGGGCGAGCGCCGCCAGGTAGAAGGCGTTGGTGTGGCCGCTCGCGAAACCGGCGTCGTCCACCGGGGACAGGCCGCGCTGACGGAACAGCAGCGGGGCGACGGAGACCTCGCTGCGGTAGACCGGGTAGCCCAGGGCGTCGACCGCGCCCGTGTCGACGACCTCGCTCTCCTCGGTCATCCGCCACGGACGCGGGTACTGGTAGGCGTACTTGCCCGGGTTCCCGGAGGCGTAGGGGCCGCGCACGGTGTTGACGAGGGTGACCACAGCGCCCAGCGCCGAGTCGGTGGCGCCCGCGCCGATCGCCGAACCGGCGGGGGCGTCGGCGGGCAGGGTGTCACTGATCGCGGTGGGCGGGGTGGTGGCGGGGGCGGTGGCGACCGAGGTGACGGCCTTCGATCCGGCCAGGTAGGGGGCGGCGAGCGGGCCGAGACCGGCGATGACCGCGTAACTCTGGTGCTGACGGTCGTAGACGAAGGCGTCGCGCTCCTGGGCGGGCGTCCGCTGCCGGGTGACGGTGGCGCAGTAGCGCATGTTCGCGCGCAGGATGTCGGGGCGCACGGCGGAGCCGTTGTTCCAGGTGGTGCCGGTCCGCCAGATCCGGTTCATGCCGGCCAGCACCCGGACACCGGCGTTGGCCGCCGGGTCGAGGCTGTCCATGGTGTTGGTGCGGTAGCTGTCGACGAAGGCAAGCTCTGACATGGCGGCCTTGGCAGCCTCGGCGGACTTGACAGCCGTCGTGGCGGTGGCCGCCGAGGCGGTCTGCGGGCCGAACAGCCAGCCGAGCGTCGTGGGCGCGGCGAGCAGCGCTGCCGAAGCCCCGGCCGAGCCGCGGAGGAAGCCCCGGCGGCCGACGGAGTCGCGGCGCCGGGCGGGGGTGGGTGCGGTGTTCCGGTTCGTCACGGTCGTCTCTCTGAGCGCGTGGTCCTGGACCTGACCGGACAGCCCGGGGCCGGAGATGCCGCCCGCCGGGGCAGGGCCTGTCGTAGGCGGTGTCCGGAGGAACGATCGTCCGGCAGCCGGTCGACCGGCGGTGGAACGCGTCATGGGCGCCGGGTGAACGGATGCCGTGCGGAGTCGGTGGAACCTGTGCGTCGTTCCGCGCGGTGCCTCGCCGACCGGGTCCCTTCCTGCGCGCGAGGGCCATAGGGCGCGGCTTGTTTTCGCCCCTTGTGGGGGGAGGGCCGGTACGTGAACATGCTCATGCCAAGGCCGGAAGATCTCCGGCCACGCGTATGCGGGCCCGCCGACCCCGGTGTGTCCGCACACCAGGTCAACGGAGGGGACCCCCCATGAAAAAGCCTCTCGTCGCCGCACTCCTGAGCGCCCTGCTTCTCGCCGCCGGTGCCGTGCCCGCGGTCGCCGCCACCGACTCCGGGACGGGCGCCTCCCCGGCGTCCGCGTCGGTCGGCAAGTCGGCCCCGGGCGTCGTGGCCTCCGCGGTCTCCGCGGCCCCGGGCGTCGCCGCCGTGCAGGCGGTCGGATTCGCCGGCACCGTGGCGCTGAGCAACTGTTCCGGCTCCGTCGTCCGTACCCCCACCGCCCTGTCCACCGATCCCGCGCTGGTCCTCTCCAACGGGCACTGCCTGGAGACGGGCTTCCCGGCCGCCGGGCAGGTCATCGTGAACCGCGCGTCCACCCGCTCCTTCACGCTGCTCAACGCGGCGGGCACCGGCGTCGGCACCCTGCGCGCCAGCAAGATCGCCTACGGCACGATGACCGACACCGACGTCTCCCTCTACCAACTCACCCGCACCTACGCCCAGATAGAGAGCAGCTACGGCATCAAGGCGCTGGAGCTCTCCGCCACGCACCCCGTCCAGGGCACCGCGATCACCGTCGCGTCCGGCTACTGGAAGCGGACCTACTCCTGCGCCGTGGACGGCTTCGTCTACCGCCTCAAGGAGGGCGCGTGGACCTGGAAGGACTCGGTCCGCTACACCTCCGCCTGCCAGACCATCGGCGGCACCTCCGGCTCCCCGGTGATCGACAACGCCACCGGCAAGGTGGTCGCGGTCAACAACACCGGCAACGAGGACGGCGAGCAGTGCACGGAGAACAACCCGTGCGAGGTCGACGCCAACGGTACGGTCACCGTCCGCCAGGGCATCAACTACGCCCAGGAGACCTACGGCATCGTGCCCTGCGTCGGACCCGGCAGCGTGATCGACCTCACCCGCACCGGCTGCGCCCTGCCCAAGCCGTAATACCCGGCGGTCGTCGGAGCGTCCCCGGGCCGTCGGACGGTCCGGGGACGCTCGTTCCGGAGGGTCAGCGCGCGGTCGAGCGCACCGAACGGCCCGCGAGCACCTGGGTCCTGCGGCCGTCCTCGATGACGAACCGGCCGTCGATCAGCACGTGCGGGATGCCCGCCGGCAGGGTCCGGGGCGCTTCGAAGGTCGAACCCGCCGCAACCGTCGCAGGATCGAAGAGTACGAGGTCGGCGCGGTATCCGGCGCGGACCAGCCCCCGGTCCGTCAGCCGCAGCCTGGCCGCTGGACGGGAGGTCAGATGGGCCACGCACTCCTCCAGGGTCAGTACCCCCAACTCCCGTGCGTACCTGCCGAGATAGTGCGGGAAGGTGCCGTACGCGCGCGGGTGCGGCTTGTCGCCGCGCAGGATGCCGTCGCTGCCGCCGGTGTGCACCCGGTGGCGCATGATCCGGCGGACGTTCTCCTCGTGCCCCACGTGCTGGAGGATCGTCGAGCCGAGCCGGTCCTGGTCGAGCAGCCGCCGCGCGGTGGTCCACGGCTCCTCGCCGCGCTCCCGGGCCGAGGCGGCGACCGTGCGCCCCACGTAGCCGGAGAGCCCGGGGAGGGTGACGCCGGAGATCTCGATGGTGTCCCAGTCGATCGGCACCCCGTGGCAGCCGTCCGATCCGGTCACCTCCAGGTCGTGGCGCATCCGCGCGGCGGCGGCCGGGTCCGCGAGCCGCGCCAGGGTCGCCTCCGGGCCGCCCTCGCTCGCCCAGCTCGGCAGCATCGCGACCAGCGTGGTGCACCCGGGGGTGTACGGATACGTGTCCAGGGAGATGTCGGCGCCCTCGTCCAGCGCCCGGTCGAGCAGGCCGAGCAGCTCGGGCGCGCGGCCCTCGTTCACCCCGAAGTTCATGGTGGCGTGGGCGAGATGGAGGGCGCACCCCGCCTTGCGGGTGAGCCGCACCATCTCCTCGTACGCTTCCAGCGCACCGGCCCCGTACGAGCGGTGGTGCGGGCAGTAGTAGCCGCCGTGATCGGCCACCACCCGGCAGAGTTCGGTGAGTTCGGCGTCGTCCGCGTACATCCCGGGGGTGTAGGTCAGGCCGGACGACATGCCGAACGCGCCCTCCCGCATTCCCTGGGCGACGAGTTCGCGCATCCGGTCCAGCTCGGCACCGGTCGCGGGGCGGTCCTCCCAGCCCACCGCGTACATCCGGACGGTGCCCTGCGGGACCAGGTAGGCGGCGTTGACGGCGATGCCCTCGCCGCCGAAGTTCCGGTCCAGCCGGTCGAGATACTCGCCGACCGTGCGCCAGTCGAGGTCGACGTCCTCGCCGTCGCCGTTCCACCCGGCGATGGTCCGGCGCACCTCGGCGAGCGTGCGGTCGTCCACGGGGGCGTACGACAGGCCGTCCTGGCCCAGGACTTCGAGCGTCACCCCCTGAGCGGCCTTGGCGCTGTGATCGGGGTCGCGGAGCAGTGCGAGGTCGCTGTGGGCGTGCATGTCGATGAAACCGGGGGCCAGGGCGAGGCCGTCCGCCTCCAGGGTGCGGCGGGCGGTCGGGCGGGGGCCCGGCGAACCCTCCGGGTGGATCGCGGAGATCCGCCCGCCGTCGACGGCGACGTCCGCCCGGACGGACGGACCGCCGCTTCCGTCGATGACGCGCGCGTCGCGGACGACGAGGTCCATGGTGACCCTCCCGGGGCTCTGGTGTGCGGTTCAGGTGGTGCGCGGGTGCGGCGCGGCTCAGAAGTAGGTGCGCAGGTACTCCTCGACCGTGCCGTCCTCGCGCACGACGGGGATGAGCTGCCACTTGTCGAAGGAGGTGCACGGGTGCGACAGCCCCAGGCCGACCCAGTCGCCGACCTCCAGCCCGGTGCCCGGCTCGGTGGCCAGCCAGCCGTGCTGGTCGGAGAGGCCGGTGACGGTGATCCCGGTCGCGGGGCGCACCGACCCGTCCCGGGCCGAACGGACCACCTGGGCCTCGGGGAGGTGGAGGTCGTGGGCGGCGTCCCGCTTGCCCGCGTTGACGAAGGCCTGGCCGTCGGCGGGGCGCGAGACCACCTGCGTCCACAGCCGGAAGGCGGCCCGCAACTCTCCCTCCTCCGGGACCCGGTTGAAGGGTGTGAGCTTGCGGTACTGCCCGTCGTCGTGCGAGACGTACGCCCCCGAACGCAGCAACTTGCATACCGGCCGACTCAGTTCGGGAATCTCCGCGAACACCTCGGCGACCACGTCGAACCAGGCGCTGCCGCCCGCGCTCACCAGGATCTCCTCGTCCCCGGTGAGTCCGCCGAACCTGCCCGCCCCGTCGAACTCCACGGCGAGCGCCACGAGTCGGCGCAGCCAGTCGGCGACCCGCTCCGTCGTGGCCTTCGGCACCTCGCCCTCGTAACCGGCGACCCCGACCAGCCGCAGCGTGGACACGGCGGCGACCGCATCCGCGACCGCCGCGGCCTCCGCCTCCGTACGCACGCCGGTACGGGCGCCCTCGCCCGCGCCCAGCTCGACCACCACGTCCACGGCGCGTCGGGCACCCGCCGCGCGCAGCGCCTCGTCCATCAGCTCGACCCCGCGCGCCGAGTCGACGTAGGCGACGAAGGTGAACTCCGGGTCCGCGTCCAGCTCGCCCGCCAGCCAGGTCAGCGCCACCGGGTCCACCACCTCGTTGGCGAGGAAGATCCGCCGGATGCCGTGGTCGCGGTAGACGCGGGCCTGGTGCGGAACGGCGGCGGTGATGCCCCAGGCGCCGTGCCGGAGCTGACGGGCGAAGAGCTGCGGGGACATCGAGGTCTTGCCGTGCGGTGCGAAGGCCAGACCGTGCCGCTCGGTGTACGTCTCCAGGAGCGCGAGGTTGTCGGCGAGCGACTCGGCGGAGAGCGTCAGCAGCGGGGTGGTGAACCCGCCGGAGAAGAGGGGCCGGGCCTCGGCGGCGAGGGCGCCCACGGTGAGACCCTCCGCGTCCGGCGGCAGGCCCTTGAAGCGGGAGTCGATCCGCTCGTCGGCGAGCGCGGCGGCGTACCGCTCCGCGACCGTCACCGCGTCCTCGGCCGGTCCGGCCGCGGTGGTGCCCCTGGTCCCGTCGCCGGATGTCGCGTCGGCTGCCATGCGGATCCCCTTTACCCGATTCCTGCGAGCGTTGCATTCTCTGCAACGCTCATTGCGTATGTCGCTCCAGGCTGTCTAACATCCGAGCCGACGCCGGGTCAACGACGAGCCGGTGGAGCAGGGGGAGACGCGGCCCTGCCGATCAGCGACCAGTGAGGAGCCCAGGTGCCCGGAACGGGAACGGCGACGGGAGCGGGAACGGGAACGGCCGGCCCGGCAGGCGCCGGGAACACCGGTGCCGCTGCCGTGGACGTCGTCTGCCTCGGCGAGTCGATGGTGACCTTCCTGCCCACCGAGCCCGGCCGCCTCGCCGACGTACCCGCCTTCCTGCGCGGAATCGGCGGCGCCGAGTCCAACGTCGCCTGCGCCCTGGCCGGAGCCGGACACCGTGCGGCCTGGGTCGGCCGGGTCGGAGAGGACGGCTTCGGCGACCACCTGGTCGACACGATCGCCGGACACGGGGTCGACACCTCGGCCGTCCTGCGCGACCCCGACCGCCCCACCGGCGTCTACTTCCGCACCGCAGCCGACCGCGCGGACGGCCACCACGAGGTCGCCTACTACCGGGCCGGGTCCGCCGCCTCCGCGATGTCGCCGCTGAACGCCCCGTACGACGCCCTCTTCGCCGGGCGCGTCCTCCACCTGTCCGGCATCACCGCCGCGCTCTCCGACGACTGCCTCGCCCTGCTGCGCACCCTCACCGCCGAGCGCCCCGGCCGCCCCCTGGTCTCCTTCGACATCAACCACCGCCCCCGCCTCTGGCGCGGACACCCCGCAGGACCCGGGGTCCTGCGGGACCTGGCACGCGGCGCCGACGTGGTGTTCGTCGGCGAGGACGAGGCGGCCCAGGCCTGGGGCGTGCACGGCCCCGACGCCATCCGCGCCGCTCTGCCCGAACCCGCCGTCCTCGTGATCAAGCACGGCGCGGACGGCGCCACGGTCCTCGCCCGCCCCGCGGACACCCCGCCCGGACCCGGAACGGACGAGATCACCACCGCCCCGGCCCTGCGCGTGGACGTGGTCGCCGCCGTGGGCGCCGGCGACGCCTTCGCGGCAGGCTTCCTCTCCGCCACCCTGCGCGGGCTGCCCGTCCGTGACCGCGTCCGCCACGGTCACCTGATGGCCGCCGCCGTCCTCACCGTCCCGGGCGACCTCGCCCACCCCCCGGTCCGCGCCCACGCCGACCGGCTCGCCGCGCTGGACGACGAGGCCTGGGGGAGACTGCGACTCGGGCCCGGATGGACGGGGCGTACGGCAGCCGGTCACGAGGCCGGACGGGCGGGGCGTACGGCAGCCGGTCACGAGGCCGGACACGCCGCGGAAGGAACACTCGGATGAGCCAGACCGTCGACCGCGCGCTCAGCATCCTGCCGCTGCTCGCCGAGGGCCCCGCCGACCTGGGGCGCGTCGCCGACCGCCTCGGCGTCCACAAGTCCACGGCCCTGCGCCTGCTGCGCACCCTGCGCGAACACGGTCTCGTCTACCGCCAGGAGGACCAGCGCTACCGGCTCGGCGCCCGCCTCTTCGCACTCGCCCAGGAGGCCGTCGAGAACCTCGACGTCCGCGAGATCGCCCACCCGCACCTCGTCGAACTCAACGAGAGCTGCGGACACACCGTCCACCTCGCCGTGTACGAGGAGGGCGAGGTCCTCTACATCGACAAGGTCGACAGCCGCTACCCGGTCCGGATGTACTCGCGCATCGGCAAGACCGTCGCCATGTCCGTCGCCGCCGTCGCCAAACTGCTCCTCGCCGACCTCCCCGAGCCGGAGCGCCGGGCCGTCGCCGAACGGCTCGCCTACCCCTCGTACACGCCCCGTTCGACGCCCAACGCCGCCGCTTTCCTCCGTGAGCTCGCCGTCGTCCGCGAACAGGGCTGGGCCACCGATCTCGGCGGCCACGAGGAGTCCATCAACTGCGTCGGCGCGCCGGTCCGGGGAGCCGACGGGCGCGTGGTCGCCGCGATGTCGGTCTCCGCACCGAACGTCGTCGTCACCGCCGAGGAGCTGCTCGCCCTCCTGCCGCTGCTGCGCCGCACCGCGGACGCCATCAGCCGGGAGTACTCGGGCACCGCGGTGCCCCCGCCGTAGGGGCCGCACCACGCCCGGGGCGCCGATACACCCACCGCACCAGTACACCGCACCGTTTAAGGACACCCCATGACCGAGAAGACCGCTCTCACCCCCAGCACCCACACCACCCCGCCCGCGAAGTTCTCGCACGGGGTGAAGAAGGGGAACATCCTCCAGGTCGCCGGCCAGGTCGGCTTCCTCCCCGCCGTGGAGGGCCAGGCGCCGACGCCGGCGGGCCCGACCCTGCGCGAGCAGACCCTTCAGACCTTCGCCAACGTCAAGGCGATCCTGGAGGAGGGCGGCGCGGGCTGGGACGACGTGATGATGATGCGCGTCTACCTCACGGACGTGGACCACTTCGCCGAGATGAACGAGATCTACAACGCGTACTTCGAGGAGCAGGGGCTCAAGGCCCCCGCCGCCGCGCGCACCACGGTCTACGTCGGCCTGCCCAAGGGCCTGCTCATCGAGATCGACGCGCTCGCCGTACTCGGCTGAGGCCCCGCATCCCGCGGTGAGCCACCTCCGCCTCACCGCTCCCCCGGAACGCCGAAAAGCGCCACCGGGGGAGCGGTGGCGCTTTTCGACTGTGTGGCCGGCCGGCCGGTCACGCCAGGTGATCCGGCCGGGGCGCTCCGGTCGTTACGGCAGGGCGTGGACGTGCGCGCCGACCGCGCTGGACCAGGCGTTGCCCGCGGTGGCGTCCCAGTTGGTGGACCAGGTCATCGCGCCGCGCAGCGCGGGGTAGGTCTTGGCCGGCTTGAACGAACCACAGCTGGTGCCCTTGGCGAGGCAGTCGAGCGCCGCGTTCACGATCGACGGGGCGACGTAGCCGCTGCCCGCACCGCGGGTCGAGGCGGGAACCCCGAGGCCGACCTGCGAGGCGTCGAGGCCGCCCTCCAGCTGGATGCAGGCGAGAGCGGTGAGGAAGTCCACCGAACCCTGCGAGTAGACCTTGCCGTCGCAGCCCAGCATCGAACCGCTGTTGTAGTACTGCATGTTGACGACGGTCAGGATGTCCTTGACGTTGAGCGCCGTCTTGAAGTACTCGCCGGACGTCGACTGCATGTCGATGGTCTGCGGGGCCATGGTGATGACCAGACCCGAACCCGCCTTGGTGGAGAGCGCGCGCAACGCCTTCGTCATGTACGTGGAGTTGAGCCCGTTCTCCAGGTCGATGTCGACGCCGTTGAAGCCGTAGGTCTGCATCAGCGAGTAGACCGAGTCGGCGAAGGCGGTGGCGGAGGCGTCGCTGTTGACCGCGACCGCGCCCTTCTCGCCACCGACCGAGATGATGACGTTCTTCCCGGCGGCCTGCTTCGCCTTGATGTCGGCCTTGAACTGGTCGACGGTGTAGCCGTTCAGACCGGCCGAGTCCAGCGTGAAGGAGACCGCGCCCGGCGTGGACGTGGCGTCGGCGAAGGAGACCGCGATGATGTCGTAGGCGGACGGCACGTCGCTGAGCTTCTGGACCGTCGCGCCGTTGTTGAAGTTCTGCCAGTAGCCGGTCACCGCGTGCTTGGGCACCGTGGTCGACGCGGGCGGGTTGGTGGTGCCCGAGGTGGACGTACGGACGCTGACCGCAGCCGACTTGGCGGACTCGCCCGCCGCGTTGGTCGCGCTGACCGCGAAGGAGTACGCCGTGTCGGCGGACAGCCCGGAGACCGTCGCCGAGGTACCGGTCGAGGTGGTGGTCTTCGCGCCGTCCTTGTAGACCGTGTAGCCGGTTGCCCCGGAGACGGAGTTCCAGGAGAGCGACACGGAGGACGAGGTCTTGGAGCCCGAGGCGAGACCTGCCGGGGTGGCCGGGACCGTCGGGGCGGGGTCGGTGCCACCGCCGCCGTCCGGGCCGGTGACCGCGATGTCGTCCGCGTAGTAGGCGGGCTGGCCGTACCAGCCGTGGGTGTAGACCGTCACCGAGGTGGTGGAGGCGCCCGTCGTGAAGCTGGTGGCGAGCTGCGACCAGCCGGTGGCGCTCGGCGTCCAGGTGGAGACGTCCGTGGTGCCGGTGCCGCTCACACCGAGGTAGACGTAGCTGCCCTGCACCCAGGAGGACAGCGAGTACGTCGAGTTGGGCTTCACCGCGACGGTCTGGCTGCACTGCGCGTTGTCCAGCCCGGCGGGGGTCGCCTTGAGGGCGGAGCTGCCGCCGTGCACGGGGGAGGAGACGGTGGCGCCGCTGCCCGCCGTACAGGTCCAGTTGGTGAGGCCCGACTCGAAGCCCGCGTTCTTGGCCACATTGACGTCGGCGGCCTGCGCGTTGCTCACGAGACCGGTAAGGGTCAGCGCGCCCGCCGCGACGACTGCCATGGCGGCGCCGAGCGCGGGTCGGGTGTAGGGCCTGCGGTGCCTTCTGCCTGCGGTGCGTTCCACTGCATCCTCCGGGGGGAGTCGGGGTGGTGGCGTGGGAGTGCCGGGGGGTCGGTGCGGGTCCGTGCTGTTCTGCGAGGGGGTCGCCGGGGGAAGGGCGACGGGGGACGGTGGCCACCGCTGGCCGATAAACTGGTCCAGACCAATCGAGTTGTCAAGACCTCTGATGTCGATTCACTCGTCCTGGCGGTTGTTGGGAGAGCGTGAGCGGGGTACGGATTGTCCGGTCCGGGTGGGTCTGGGTTCGGGGCGCGAGCCGCTCCGCACCCCGGTCCGCAGGGTGTCGGTCAGACCCTTTGCGACCGTGTGCACCCGCGCCGCACTGTCAACGCGGCGCGCCCATAACGACGTTGCCGGGGCGCGTCAGCGCGACGGCCCGACGGGCCGGCCGCGTCCGGCCCTCCCCTTCCGTGCCTGTTGAGGGTGGCGGGGCGAGGGGGCCGCCCCGTCGCCGGCGGGGTGCGGTGCCCGGCGTCGCGTCGGGCACAGCCGTCACCCGGATAAAATGGCGTGTGCAAAGAAGGTTGAGGGCTGCATCGATGGGCATCATGCGGACGCACGGGGGAGCGGGTGACGTCAATGAGTTCCCGTACTCATCAATTGCCGGACGCGGGCGCGGACGGCGATGCGTGAAACGCCAACGCCTGCCCAAGATCGGTGGATTGGCGAATGGCTGGGAAAGCGCCGGATAAACCTCCTCGGCGCTCCACATTCAACTACCTTCGGAACGTGCTGATATGGGCCCGGCGTCTGCGCCGCGTTCCTGGTAACCGTCTTCATATTGATTCCTGAAGACGGTTTCCCGCCTGGTGGGACGTGACTACAGTGCTGTCGGAGAACCACGGACAGGAGCGATTGCGGTCGGCGGTGCGACGCCGGCCGGAGCCGAACGGGGAACAGCGTGCCGATCGCCATTGCAGTAACCAGCGCTGACCTGGTGCTACCGCCCACCGACCAGCAGACGCCGACCGCCGCTCTGCTGCACGCGCCACAAGCTCAGGCACTGGAACTCGCCGTCGGCGACATCCATCTCCTGCTGGAGCAGCACGGATACGTCATCGCCGTGTACCCGTCCTCCCTTCCGCCCGCCCACGAGCGGAGGCTCTACGCCATCCGCTCCGTTCTGGAGAGCGATCGGATCGCCCTCCTCAAGGTCGATCTCCCACCGCTCGGAATCGCCGTACTCGTACGGCAGTTGCGCCAGCTCTCCATCTGTGACTTCAGCCCCGGCGTGGTCGCCTCCGCCGTACGGCTGCTCGCCCACTACATCCACACCGGAGCGCTGCTGAACTCCGTGGCCAAGCTGGACCGTTTTCCGGTCAGCCTCAAGGAGCACGCCAAGTCATGGGTTCCGGGCGCCCAGTTCGTCGCACTCGCCGGCACCCACGGGCGACTGGTCAAAGTGCGGCCGACGATGGAGCCGCTGCCCGGGCCGGATTTCGCGACCCATCTGCTGATCGCCAAGGGGCAGGCGCCGCAGGAATGGGTGCGGGAGCGACTGGCTCCCGACTGGAAGGTCCAGGCCATTCACGAGGCGGCACTCCCCGCCGAGTCGGTCCGCTGGTGGGGCACCCAGAAGCTGGTGGAATTCGCGTCCTACCTCCCGGACATCTCCGTCCTGTACCAGCTGGTGGCCTCGGTGCGCCGGGAGAATTGCCACTGGTGCGGCATGGAACTCATCGGTGACCGCTGCGGGTTCTGCTCGTCCCCCCTCGCGCAGCCCGAGCGCCGGACCCACGCCTCGGTCGTACTCGCCCGTGAGCGGTAGCGACCGCCGCCGGGTCACCCGCCCTTCGCCGGGCACACCGCACCGCGCACCCCGCCCTGTCCGCAGCCCCACGCATCCGATCCGAACGAGGTTGTCCGGTCCATGAACTCCCGCCAGCGCCGTGGCGTCATACTCCTGCTCCTGTCGGTCCTGTGCGCCTTCGGCGCCTTCGCCGGGGTGCTCTCGGTGATCAGTGACGTCAACTCGAAGGTCGGACCCGAGGTCACCGCGTACCAGCTCAAGACCAACGTCGCCCCGTACACGGCGCTGAACACCGGTCAGTTCGAGAAGATCTCGATGCCCGAACGGTGGCTTTCCACCAACGCGGTGACCGATCTGCGCGAGGTTCAGGGCAAGATCGCCGTCACCCAGCTTCGCGAAGGCTCGCTTCTGCAGACGGACATGATGGTCGCCAAGCCCGAACTCCGGGCCGGTGAGCAGGAGATCGCCATCATGATCGACGCGGCGACCGGTGTCGCGGGCAAGATCACTCCGGGTGCCACGGTGAACGTCTACGCGACCTTCGCCGCCGAACGCGAGGGTGATCCCGCCCAGTCGAAGGTGATCGTCGCCAACGCCAAGGTGCTCGACGTGGGCAAGCTCACCGCGCTGGAACCGGACCGCAACGGCACCTCCTTCCAGATGACGCAGGCGGTGCCGATCACCTTCGCCCTCAACACGCTGGACACCCAGCGCATCGCGTACGCCGAGTCCTTCGCGGAGCACGTACGACTGGCGCTCGTCGCCCCCGGCAGCGATGGAACGATCCGTCCGGGCGATCGCACCTACCAGCTCGACAAGGACAAGTGAGGACGGATGACCACCAGAATCCTCCCGGCCGTGGGGGACGTCGACGCGGCCAGGTCCGTCACCACTCTGCTCAGCCAGCTGCCCGACGCCGAACCGGCCACCCCGGTCGGTGACTCCACCCAGCTGATCGACACCCTCGCCCGGCTTGCGGGCGAGGCATTCGACGAGCTGCCGGAGGTCGTCCTCGTCCACGAGCGCATCGGTCCGGTGCCCGCCCTGGAGCTGATCAGGGAGGTCTCCCTGCGCTTCCCGGCGGTAGGGGTCGTCCTGATCACCGCCGACGCCAGCCCCGCGCTCTTCGCCGATGCGATGGACTCGGGTGCCCGCGGCATCGTCACGCTCCCGCTCAGCTACGAGGAACTGGTCAACCGCATCCAGGCAGCGGCCCAGTGGGCGTCCGGCGTACGGCGCCACCTCAGCTCGGGGAACGAGGTCTTCACCGGTCCCGGCGGCATGGTCGTCACCCTCACCGGCGCCAAGGGCGGTGTCGGCTGCACCGTCACCGCCGTGCAACTCGCCCTCGCCGCACAGGCGTCCGGCCACACGGTCGCCCTCGTCGACATGGACCTGCAGACCGGTGACATCGCCTCGTACCTGGACGTGCAGTTCCGCCGGTCGATCGTCGACCTCGCCCTGGTCTCCGAGATATCGCCCCGCGTCCTCACCGACGCCGTCTTCTCCCACTCCACGGGACTCTCCCTGCTGCTCGCACCGGGCGACGGGGAGCGGGGCGAGGAAGTCAGCGACCGTTCCGCCCGCCAGATCGTCAGCGCCCTGCGCTCGCGGTACGAGGTGGTCGTCGTGGACGGCGGCAGCCAGATGAACGGCGCCAACGCGGCGGCCGTCGAGATGGCCGACGTGGCCGTGCTGGTCACGACCCCCGACGTCATCGCGGTGCGCGGCGCCAAGCGCATCGTACGGATGTGGGACCGGCTGCAGATCCGCAAGGCGGAGGAGACCCTCACCGTCGTCAACCGCTACACCCGGAACACCGAGATCCAGCCGCCGCTGATCCAGAAGATCACCGGCACCAGGGTCGCCGGTGTGGCCGTGCCCGCCAACTTCAAGGAGTTGCAGGGAGTCGTGGACGCCGGACGGCTCCACGAGCTCGACGCCAAGAGCGCGGTCAAGCAGGCACTCTGGGGACTGGCCGGGGAAATCGGGATCGTCAAGCCCCGGCCGGGGGAGAAGAAGAACGGCAAGGTGCGCAACGACCGGGGCTCGGTCGGCGGCCCGCGCGGACGGCGCGGCGCGGACCAGGGCCGGGGACGGACCGAGGGGACACGTTGACCGATGACCACCACGCCGAAGCACGACACCGACATAGGGAGGAGGCGCCCCGGCGTCTCTTCCCGCGAGGGGCGGCCCGCCGCCGTTGAGCCCGCACCGATCGAGGGGCGGGGCCCCTTCCGTACCGCCGGCGGTACGGACCGCGACCGGGGGCAGACGGCGATCGAGTTCCTGGGCATGACTCCGTTCATCATCCTGATCATGCTCGTGCTCTGGGAACTCGCTCTCGTCGGCTACACCTTCAGCCTCGCCGGGAACGCCGCCGACAAGGGGGCCCGGGCCGGCGCCGGGGCGGAGTTCGGATCGAGCTCGGCCTGCCGGCAGAAGGCGCGAGAGAACCTGCCCGACGCCTGGGAGGGGAACGCGGTCATCAGCTGCCGCGGCGGCTCCTCCCTCTACCGGACGAAGGTCCGCCTGAAGGTTCCCGTACTGGTACCCGGCCTCTTCGACCTCGACGTGCACATCGACGGCGACGCGGCCTCACCGCAGGAGGGCTGAGCCGATGACCACCACGACGGCTCCCGCGCTTCCCGTAGTCCCCTCCACCCGCCGCGACCGCGGCCAGGTGGCCATCGAATACCTCGGATTCCTCCCCTTGCTGCTCCTGGTCGGGATGCTCGCGGTCCAGCTGGGCCTCGCGGCGTACGCGGCCAACCAGGCGGGCACCGCCGCCCGGGTCGCGGCCCGCAGCGCCGGCCAGGACTTCCCCAGGGGGGACGCCGCCCAGGACGGCCGCGACGCCATCAGCGACTGGCTCACCGGCGGCGACGAGTTCCGCATCGCCATGTCCGGCGGGGCCGACGAGGTCACCGCCACCGTACGCATCAAGGTCCCGAGCGTGGTGCCCGGCGTCGACTGGTCCTGGGCCGAACGCAGCGCCACGTTCCCGAGGGGCTGATCGCGCCGCCCCTCCCGTACCACCGCCCCACCTGCCCGCAGCACCGACCGGAAGCCAGAAAGAGAGTCAGCCACATGAGCCTGCGGGCACGCATCACCGCTCCCGAGGAGAAGGGCGGGGCGGGCGAGGACGGCCACATGGTCGCCCTCTACCGCGCCAAGCTCCTCGAGGAGATCGACCTCGCGGAGATGTCCTCGCTGGCAGCCGCCGACCGGCGGGTACGGCTGGAACGGGTACTCGGCCACATCATCAGCCGGGAGGGCCCCGTCCTCTCCACGGTGGAGCGCTCGCAGCTCATCCGCCGCGTCGTCGACGAGGCCCTCGGCCTCGGCATCCTGGAGCCGCTGCTGGAGGACGCGTCCATCACCGAGATCATGGTCAACGGCCCCGACCAGGTCTTCGTCGAGCGCAGCGGCAAGGTCGAGCAACTGCCCCTGCGCTTCGGGTCGCACGAACAGCTGATGCAGACCATCGAACGCATCGTCTCCACCGTCAACCGCCGCGTGGACGAGTCCAACCCGATGGTCGACGCCCGGCTCCCCAGCGGCGAACGCGTCAACGTGATCATCCCGCCGCTCTCGCTCACCGGCGCGACCCTCACCATCCGCCGCTTCCCCCGCTCCTTCACGCTCCACGAGATGATCGGCTTCGGCTCGCTCGACGAACAGATGCTGGTGCTGCTCGCCGGGTTCGTCCAGGCCAAGCTGAACATCATCGTCTCCGGCGCCACCGGCACCGGGAAGACCACTCTGCTCAACGCGCTCTCCGGGCTGATCCCGAACAACGAGCGCATCGTCACCATCGAGGACTCCGCCGAGCTCCAGCTCCAGCAGAACCACGTGATCCGGCTGGAGTCCCGCCCCGCCAACGTGGAGGGCAAGGGCCAGATCACCATCCGCGACCTGGTCCGCAACTCCCTGCGTATGCGCCCCGACCGCATCGTCGTCGGTGAGGTCCGAGGCGGCGAGTCGCTCGACATGCTCCAGGCGATGTCCACCGGCCACGACGGCTCGCTCGCCACCGTCCACGCCAACAACGCCGAGGACGCGCTGATGCGCCTCCAGACCCTCGCTTCGATGTCCGAGATCAAGATCCCGTTCGAGGCGCTGCACGACCAGATCAACAGCGCCGTCGACATCATCGTCCAGCTGACCCGGCACGCCGACGGAACCCGCAAGATCACCGAGATCGCCGCACTGGACTCGCACGGCCGCGACCCGTACCGCATCGCGAGCGTCGCCCGTTTCAACGCGCAGCCGATGGCCGCGGACGGCAGGATCTACGGCCAGTTCCAGTACCTCCCGCTGCCCCGCCGTATCGCCGACCGCCTCTACATGGCCGGCCAGCCCATCCCGCAGGCGTTCGGCGTCGCCATGCACTCCGATCAACTCGCCACCCGAGAGGCCATGTAGGTACCCCCGCCATGAAATATCTCCCTCTGATCTCGGTCGGTGCGACGCTGCTCTGCGGCGTGCTCGGCGTCTGGGGCCTGTACGCCTACACCGGCGGCAAGGCGGACCGCGACGCCCTCGTGGACCGTCTGTCCTACGCGGGGCACGCTGCCAGGAACAACAGGCGCTTCGCCGGACTTGACCGGCGGCTGCGCACGACCAAACTCGGCCGGAAGCTCGAACTCAAGCTCGGCGCGACGGGTCTGGACATCACGCCGGGCGAGTTCCTCGTGTACGCGATCGCGGCGATGGCCGTCCTCTGGGCCGTCGCGTCCGCGATGCTGGCCTCCTTCTTCGGCCCGGTCGCCGCACTGATCGGGTTGTGGGCGACGAATGCTTTCCTCAACTGGCAGCGGACCAAGCGGACCGAGCGGTTCATCAATCAGTTGCCAGAACTGTCCCGCATCCTTGCCAACGCCACCCAGGCCGGACTCGCACTGCGAACCTCGCTCGCCATGGCAGCGGAGGAACTGGAGAACCCGGCCGGGGAGGAACTGACCAGAGTCGCACGCCGGCTCGCCGTCGGTGAATCACTGGACGACGCCCTGAGCGAGCTGACGGACCGGCTGCCCTCTCGTGAACTGGCTGTTCTGATCTCGACCTTGGTCCTCTCCAACCGGGCCGGTGGCACGGTCGTCAGCTCGCTGCGCAACCTCACCGAGACGCTGGAGGAGCGCAAGGAGACCCGTCGCGAGGTCAAGACCCAGCTCTCCCAGGTCACCGTCACGGCCTACGCGGTTCCGGTATTCGGGCTCGGCGCGATGCTCCTGATGAACGCGGTGATGCCCGGAGCCCTGGACCGCATGACCGGAGCCTTCCTCGGCCAGGTCGCCGTGGTGGTCTCCATCGCCCTATACGCGATCGGATTCGTCGTCATCCGTCGCATGTCCCGCATCGACGTCTGAGGGAGGAACGGACATGGACCTGTTGCTCGCCGTGGGCATGGGAATCGCCGTCTACGGCATCATCTACGGCTACCGGATGTACCGTGCCGACGCCAAGCTTCCCACCGACCTCGCCATCGCTCTCGAAGTGGGAGCCACCCGCACCTCCGCAGTCGGCTCCGGCATCGACCGGCTCGGTATGCGGTGGGCGCCCACCGTGTTGCGGATGATGGGCGCGAAGCAGGTCAACAAGAAGCGTCGCCAGATCGACATGGCGGGCAACCCGGGCGGCCTCACCATCGATCGGTACGCGGCCCGCCGCGCGGTCTACGGCGCACTGGGCATGCTGGGCGCGTTCGCCATGCTGCTGCGCGGCCAAGTCTTCTTCGCTCTGTTGATGGTCGGCTTCGGCCTGTTCTGGGTCGAGGCAGGCATCTGGTCGGCGGTTCGCGTCCGCCGAGACCACATCGAACGCACTCTCCCCGACTTCCTCGACGTGCTGGCCGTCGTCGTGTCGGCGGGCCTCGGGTTCCGGCAGGCCCTGGGCCGGGTCGCGGAAAAGTACGAAGGCCCTTGGGCTGATGAACTTCGCATCACCCTGCGTCAGATGGACATGGGGGTCAGCCGGCGGGAGGCCTTCGACGAGCTGCGTAAACGCAACGACTCCGAGCAGGTCGCCATGTTCGTCACCGCCCTCCAGCAGGGCGAGGAGCTCGGTGCCCCGATCGTCGACACCTTGATCCAGATCGCCAACGACATGCGGCGCACCGACGCGCAGAACGCTCGCCGGAAAGCAGCCCGGGCGGTGCCCAAGGCGACCTTCGCCGTGACGACCTTCCTTCTGCCCGGCACCCTCATCCTGCTCACGGTCGGGTTCATCTACGGCGCCGACGTGGACTTCGGGTTCGTGACGGGCGGATGAGATGAGGGCCGGTGGCTGTGCGCGGGAAGGAGGAGCGGCGTCCATGGAGCGAGGAGGACGATGGCACGCGCTGATCGGGGAGCTCACCCATTCCTCCATCGGTGTGCAGGCGGTTCCCACTCTGGCCATTCAGGTCAACGCACTGCAGGCCATGTGCCGACAGGTCTTCGGCTTCAGGCTGGCGATGATCGCCATCGCCACTCCCTTCGCCATAGGACACACCGCGCCGGGGGCCGCGACCTGGCTGATCGGCGGCGCGATCCTCGTGACCTTCATGGGGTCATACGTTCTCTTCCGTGACTGGGAGCGGTTCGGGCCACAGCTGTTGCGCCACCGCTGGGTTCTCGGCATTGACGTGTTTCTGGGAGCTCTGTTGCTGGTCACGGCCACTCCGGAGTCGACCCTCGCGTACGTCACTGTCTGCACTCCTCTGCTGGCCGGGCTCGTCTACGGCTGGAGGGGCGCGGCCGTCTTCGCGGCGCTCCAGATCGTCATTGTTCTCGGCGTGTACAACACTGTTCCAAGTCTTCGCAGTGAGGACGGAAGTGCCCTGCTGTTGCCGGGCTTCTGTGTCATTGCGGGGGCTGTCGGCGTCACCCTGCGTAATCTTCTGATCCGGTTCGGCACGGCCAGCCAGGCCCTTACCGAGACCCGCGCGAGGCTCGCAGTGAACGAGGCGGTGGAGGGCGAGCGCACCCGTCTCGCGCGCGAGATGCACGATTCCGTGGCGAAGACCCTGCACGGGCTAGCCATGGCTGCGGAAGGTCTAGCCGGTTCGGCCGACCGGATGGACCCGTTGACTGTCCGGAGCCACGCAGAGCTCGTCGCGCGCTCCGCTCGCCGTGCCGCAGCGGAGTCCCGCGAACTACTCACCGATCTGCGGCGCGAATCTGGATTGGACGGCGGTGTCGATGTGATGGCCGAACTGATGGCTCGCACGGAGGACTTCACGAACCGCCACCCCGTCGGTGCGGCCTTCCGGCCGTTGAGCGACCTGCCGGTACCGCCAATGCCCCCTGCGGTGGCACGGCAGCTTCTCACCGTCGCCTCCGAGGCGATGGAGAATGCGAGCCGGCACGCCGCCCCGACCCGTCTCCTCGTCCTCGCAGGTGTGCAGGGCGATGTCCTGCGCGTAAGTGTGTGCGACGACGGGCGCGGGCTGCCGGACGGTACCACCCTCGAAACCTTGAGGAGAGCGGGCCACTTCGGCCTCGTCGGCATGGTGGAACGCGCGGCCTCGATCGGCGCGCGCATCCGCATCGGTCAGGGCGAGGCCGCGCGGGGCACCGAAGTGCGCCTCGACCTCCCACTGGCGGCTCTCAGTTCCGCGGGAGCCGTCTCAGGGCCGGAGCGGCCGGAACCGGACCCACTCAGGCCGACGCCGCCCTCCACCCCCACGTCGAAGAGATTATGAGAGGAGGCCGCAGAATGCCGGAGAACGGATACCGGGCGACTGGGCCCTCGGTTCCCAGCCGCGGATCGGACCACCTCGCGGCCGCCGGTCCGGTCCGAGATGTCCAAGGAGTCACGGACGGGCAGCAGTTCGCGACATCCAAGGCCGATCCTTCCCCCTTCCCACCACCCCCCACCGCCTCGCCCGTAGTGCTGAGGGTCGTGGTGGCCGACGACAATCCCGTCGTCCGGGCCGGCCTCAAGGTCCTGCTCTCGGGGAGGCCCGACATCGAGGTGGTGGCCGAGGCGACGGACGGACGGCAGGCGTACGAGGCGGCGCTGCTCCACCGGCCGGACGTTGTCCTGCTCGACGTACGGATGCCGGGCGTTGATGGCATATCAGCCCTGCCGCACCTCGTGCCGATCGCGCCGGTTCTGATGCTGACGTACAGCCGTGAGAGCGAGATTGTCCAGGAGGCACTCCGTTTGGGTGCGAGCGGGTACCTGGTCCACGGTGAGTTCAGTGCCGGCCAGCTCGTGCAGGCGGTTCGCGACACGAATGACGGCCGGGCACACTTCACCGCCACGGCCGTGGACGCGCTCCTCGACCACATGCGTCAGGGTGTTCCCGTGCACTCGGCTGGGCTTCCCGAGGGGCTGGGTACCGCTCTCACCTTGGAGGGCCCGTCCCGGAGCGCCACTCGTGTCGTGTCCGCAGAGTCCGAGCCCGTTCTTACGGAGGCCCGGCAGAGTAAGGACTTGTCACCGGAAGGACTTTCGCAGCTGCAACCGATTGTGGGACAGTCGACTGTGAGCGGCAGTTCGATTGGATCTGTCAACCGCCAGCAATACGGCCTGAGTTCGCGCGAGGTGGAGATCATGGAGCTGATTGCGAGCGGCATGAGCAATCGGCAAATCGCTGCCACGTGCTTCATCTCCGAGAAGACCGTGAAGAACCACATCAACCGCATCTTCACGAAGCTGCACAGCGGTACCCGTAGCGAGGCCATAGCCCGCTGGCTGGGTACAGCACCTTCGGCGGACCGGGAGTCGCGGGGAGGCCGGTAGTGATGGGGCGCAGGACGACCGAGACGCTGGGTGCGGAGGGGGCGCGCGTTGGTTGCGTGCGCAACAACGTCACCCGAAATGGGTTTTGGGCCCGGGAATGGGCCCTGGGGCCCTCCGGAGTCGAGGCCTCTTCGTCGTATGTTCTCCATGCCGCGAAAGGCCCCGGCCAGGAGGAAGCCGGTACCGGACGCGACGCCACGGGAACGCGCGAGTCGGCCGACAATCGGTCGGCCGGACCAGGAGGGGACCACCATGTCGAACATCACCCTGAAGACCGCAGTCCGCGTCAACGGCTGGGCCAACACCGCGGTCTCCGCGATGCAGAAGCGCTACGCGGCGAAGGACCGGGGCCAGACGGCTTTCGAGTACCTCGGCATCATCCTGGTGGTTGTGGCGATCATCGGCGCGATCGTGGCGACCGGGATCGGCGGTGCGATCTCGGAGCGCATCAAGGGCCTGGTCACGTCCATCACGACCAAGTGACCGCACGAACCCGGCTGGACCGAGGGCAGGCCTTCCCCATCTACGTGATGATGGTGGCAGGCCTGCTCTTCCTCGCGTTGGCTTTTTTCGCTGTCGGTAAAGCCTCGGCACTCCGCAACGGCGCCCAGGGGGCGGCGGATGCATCCGCGTTGGCGGCGGCGCAGGCCGCCCGTGAGCAATTCGAAGCCCCCTTCATCGCCGCCCTCTGGACCAACTCGATAGACGTGTTCCTTCAGGCGTCCCCCTTCTACGCCGCGTGCGGTGCGGCTCAGGGATTCGCGTCGGACAACGGAGCGGACCTCAGGAGTTGCATCCCGGAAGAAGGCGGTCGCCGTGACACGATCACCACGGAGGTGGAGGGTCGAGACACGGTTGACTCGTCGGTGATTCCGGGATCCGACAAGACTCGGGCCACGGCGGAGGCGACCGCCATCGTCGAGTTCCGGTGCGACTGGAGGTCCGTCGATCTGAATGACGACGGCGTCCAGGACATCTACTTCTTCACCTGTGACGGCGGAAAGATGGCCGAGATCCGGCCAAGCAGCCCCCCGCCTTGGTCCAGCGTGAGCAAGATTCTCTTCGACGTGCACTTGGTCGACAAATGACAGCGAACGACGAGTAGAGGGATCGGCCCATGAGCATTCGGCGCACCACGAGACCCCAGAGGGTGATGATGACTGTCGCGATGTCCGCGACGGTTGCCCTCGCGCTCACCGGTTGTGGAGGGGACAGCGACGGTACCGACAGCGGAGCTGCCGGCTCGCCCTCGGCATCGTCCAGCCCGGCTGCGGAGGACAAGGGGCAGCAGCAGCCGGACACGGCCGCGGGAGACCCGGTCGACCCGAATGTGAAGCTCGCCGAAGCCCAGGGAGAGGACGGCCTCACCCTGGTCGTCCACGCGGTGAAGCGGGACGCGGGTGGCTTCGTCACCGTGCAGGCCGAGATCAAGAACACCGGCAGCGAGACGCGTAATACCGCCGGATGGGGAGGTCAGGAACCCACGATCGTCGCCAAGAACCCCAACTCCGTCGCGGGGGCGACGTTGGTGGACAAGACAGGCAAGAAGCGATACTACGTCCTGCGCGACACCGACGCGCGATGCCTGTGCACGACCGCCATCGCACCCCTGTCGCCAGGTGGATCCGCCTCCGTCTTCATGCAGTTCCCCGCACCGCCCGACACCACCAACGAGGTGGACTTCACCCTGCCTACGTTCGCCACCACGTCACTGAAGATCTCTGGGTGAGCGGGGACATGACCACCACGCAGCGGCAGTGGCGCCGGAGCCACGCCGGAGCCACCATGGTCGTGGGGCTGATGCTCGCAGGTACCACGGTGTTTCTCGGTACCACCTCCTACGCCGACGACGGCCCCAGCACGCCCCCCGGCACCGAGGCCACGTCCGAGGCCCCCGTCCCCCTCGACGCCAACGACCCCGACCTCAAGATGCCCGAGGGCGGCACGCTGGCCCCCGGCAAGGTTCTCGACATCGTGCAGGTCGTCGAGGACATGGGCGGTGAGGAGCGGCGGGAGGACTCGAACCAGTCCATCAAGTTCGCGCTCCAGGCCGAGGTGCTCTTCGGCAAGGACAGCGCGAAGCTGAGTCCGCAGGCGAACTCCCGCATCGAGGCCATCGCGGCCGAGATCAAGGCGCAGAACGCCACCCAGGTCCGGATCTTCGGCTTCACCGACAACCTGGGCTCCTCGGCCCACGGCGACGTGCTCTCCAAGCAGCGCGCGGAGGCCGTGCACGCGTTGCTCTCGAAGGAGTTCGGCGCCGAGGTCACCTTCGAGATCCGCGGGTACGGCGAGGAGTACCCGATCGCGGACAACAGCACCGAGGAAGGCCGGAAGAAGAACCGTCGCGTGGAGGTCTCCTTCCCGCGCGGTGCCACTTCCTGACACCGAGCTCCTGCCGAGCTGATACGTGGCCTCAGGACTCGCTGCACAACCTCAGCGAGAGTTGCACGGCGGCGGCATCCGTGTCGCCGCCGTGAGCCCCGCAGGCCGGAGTCGCCGCCGTGAGCCCCCCAGGCCGGAGTCGGCACCGACCTCCTGGACGAGCCGCGGGGCGCCGATGCAGATGATGTTCGGCTGGGGCAGATCGCGAACCGGAGCTGGGCCGGGATCGGGTGGGTACGTGGGTCCGCCACGACGGGGAGACCGCCGAGGTAGTGCGGATGGCTGCCACCACGGCACGCGATGAAGTGGTCCTGAGGGATCGGCTGTCCGCACCGTGACTCCCCTGGGGTCTCGGAAGACAGGGTCGGTCCGCCCTCCGCCGTGATCACGGTGAGGGCTGCCCCCTCACGGGAGCCGTTGTCACACCCGACTGGCAGAGTGCCCCGGCATGGACACCTCTGAGTTCTGGACCATCATCGAGGCCGCCCGATCGGCCGGTGGTCCGGACATGCCTTTCGCCGAAGCCCTGGTCGATGAGCTGGCCGTCCTCACCAAGGACGGTGTCCTCAGCTACCAGGAACGCTTCGACGAGGTGCGTGCCGCGGTGTATCGATGGGACGTGTGGGCTGCCGCCTACCTCATCGGCGGCGGCTGCTCGGACGACAGTTTCACGGACTTCCGTGCCGGCCTGATCGCCCTGGGCCGCCACTGGTACGAGAAGGCAGCGGCTTGCCCGGACAGTCTTGCTGAGCACCCGGCAGTGATCGCCGCCGCGACTGTGCACCGCGACGAGGCTCTCTTCTACGAGGAGGTCAACTACGCAGCCAGTGAAGCGTTCGCGCGCATCACCGGCGACGGGGAGGACTTCTACGAGGCGTGGGACGCGTACAGAACCTCCCGGGACAGCGCCGAACGGGGCTCCGAAGGCATGGGAGAGGACTTCGACTTCGACGATCCCGATGAGATGCGGCGCCGACTGCCGCGGCTCGCCGCCCTCTGCCTTCGTGACGCCCCATGACCGACCTTGCCAAGCAGCGACTCCGCATGCCGATGTCCGCCCTCACCGGAGCCGGTCCTCACGTCCTCCGCTGCCCAGCCCATGGCTGGACCGGTGTCCGGGCAGGGAGGCCGAACAGGCCCTCGAACCGCCGGAGTCGTGTCGCACGTTCGTCGCTGAGATCTCCAACGGCATTCAGGAAGGCCCACCCTCCGCGCACGAGCTTCTGCCGCTGGGACGACTCCCCGACAGCCGGCAGCGCTGGAAAGCCGAGTGCCGGCTGAGCCCCGAACCATTCGATGGCAGGGCGCTGCGGAGGCCCACGGCGCCATTCCCCCTCGAAGGGAATGGCAAGGGGAGTACGACTTCTACGACCACCACCAGCACTCGCCCCTACTGCATGGCATCCATCAGGACGGATTGATCCTCTTGGGCAGCAACCGTGGCCATGGGTTCTGGATTCGCATCGTGACTCGGCCTCAACGCGGCTGAGTCCGGTGGTTGGGCGACGGAGGCGCGGCCCCTTGTGCCGAGGCGGGAGAGGCAGCAGAGCCGGAAGTCGACTTCGTGTCCTGGCTCCAGGACTGGCGGGCTGATCGAGGGTGGTGGTCTCAGGCCCCGGTAGACCTGGACTGTTCAGGCGCCGGGTTCGCCCTGGCTGGGGAGATCGCTTGCCGGTGCGAGAGGGTGATGCGGCGCCGGACCAGGTCGATGTCCAGGATCTTCACGGGGAGTGCGTCGCCGACGGCCACCCTCGGCTCCTCCGGGCCCTTGCCGCCCAGTTCGGTGTTGTGCACCAGCCCCTCGAAGCCGTTCTCCTTCTCTTCGACGCGTACGAACACGCCGAACGGTACGAGCTTGGTGACGCGGCCGACGACGGTCTGGCCGATCTGTCCGAGGAGCAGTGGCATCGGGTCTTCGTGCAGGGCCTTGAGCGACAGCGACACGCGTGCGCGAATCGGGTCGACGTCGAGGATTTCGGCACTGATCTCCTGGCCGACGGCGACGACCTCGGAGGGGTGGTTGAAGGGACGCCATGACAGCTCGGGGACATTGATCATCGCTTCGAAGCCGCCGATGTCCACGAAAGTGACGCAGAAGTCGGCGATCCGGGTCACCCGGCCGGTGACGGTCCCACCTCGGTGAAGAGTCTTGAGGAGCGCCCATTTCCGAGTGCTCGGGGTGGGGTCGATCTCCCAGCGTGCGCGTACCACCCCGTCGCCGTCGGGCAGGACGGCGGCCAGCAGCGGGACGCGCTCGTCGGCGTACATGGGCAGGATCATCGCGGCGGAAGCGCTGGAGAGCCGGGCGGCCAGCTCCGGGACCTCGTCTTCGTCGGCGGTGGCGCTGTGCATCCGCCCGTCTCCGCCCTGCCAGACACACTCGACACGGCCCTCGGTGGGGATCGTGGCGAGTACCCCGTCGATGTCGGAGGACAGGTCCGGCCAGATGGCCAGCCTGGCTCGGGGAGCGAGTCCGGCGCGGACGGTGTCGATGGTGTCCGGGGTGAGGCGGTGCCAGCGCCCGGAGTTGTGGGCGGACTGCTCTTCCAGAACCCTGGCCTCGGTCCCTGCCATCGACCAGCGCACATGGCCCCAGAACTCGTCGTCGGCCGGCCGCTGGGGACTTTCGTCCTCGGCTTCGAAGGCGTACGGCGAGGTGTCTGTCCGTTCAGGGAACAACCCGAGCGCGCGGGTCCGGGCCACCGCGGTTTCGCAGGGCCGACTGCTGCCGACGTACATGTACTGGTCCCAGCCCACGTGCACGGCGAAGGTGTCCTCCACTTCCAGCCGACACCAAGCGCCACCGTCGCGCAGCATGACCCGTACAAGTTCCGTCGCGGTGCCGACCGAGACCTCCGCACCATCGTGGAAACCGTCCGGCCCGGTCGGGAAGAGACCGTCCAGCCCGAAGCCGTCCATCGGTGGCTCCAGCCCGAAGTTCACGCAGGGCACCGGGAGGTGCGGCTCGCGCACCGCCAAGCGCTCGACGCCGCTGTCCGAGGCGAACGCCTTGATCGCTCGCAGGTAGGCGCCCTCGACCTGGCCGCGGTCGCTGATGGTGTCCTCGGCACCGGTGTAGTGGCCGTGTTCATCACGGTCGGCGGGGTCGTACTTGGTGACGCGATAGACGTAGGGCAGCACGCCTCCATCTTCCCGCAGCCCGGCCCTCGCCGGGGCGCCCACGTCCGCAGACGCTCGGGCGCGACGGATCGTTCCCGCCGCCGCTACTGGTCGCCCCGGGCCCGCCAGTCGTGGCCGCCCGTCCGGCCGCCGCCGTCACGCCGTCCGGACGGGTACGGGTACCGGTACGAGGACGGCGGGGAGTGGGGCGAGGCGCGCTCATCCAGCAGCCGGTCCAGCGCGATCCCCACGACCGCGCCGGTGAGGAGAGAGACGGCCGGCATGAGTACGCCCTCGATGCCCACCAGCTCCCAGGAGACGCCGTAGCCGTAGCCGAGCCCGACGAGCGGGACGGTCAGACAGCCGAGCGGGTACAGCGTTCGGGACGCCCGGTGGGTCTCGGGGAGCAGCCGGGCCGCGACCAGTACGGCCAGGGCGGTGACGGCGAGGCGGGGTACGTGCAGCAGGAGGAGCCGACTGCCGAAGTCCTCCAGGCGTTCAGGGGAGCCCAGCATCACGTCCGACGCGCGGTCGGCCATGAAGCAGAGGGTCACGAACACCAGCGCGCCCGCCGTCCAACTGCGGGTGAGGGGAGCGAACCATCCGGTGCGCGGGCCGCCACCTGTTCCGCCGCGACCGGTTCCGGCGTCCTCGCGGGCCGCGCCCCGGTCCTCTCGCCAGCCGTCACCGCTCATGGTCCACCTCTCCCCGGCGCACGCCCATGGCCCTCTTCGGAGGGTAGGTGGCGAACGTGCCCGCACGCACGGGCCCCCGGCCCCAAGGGAGACCCAAGTTCCGTTCGGTACAGAGCTGTTGATGGGCTCTTTCACGGCTCCGGCGGGTGGGCCCTCGACTGAGCCCTGGGGCCCAAGACCGCACCGGGAAACGGAGCTAGCGTCGAACCCATAGACCACGGACGATCACGAGCAAGGCACGAGCAAGGCACGAGCAATCGTGAACGGCCACGAGCAATCGCGAGCAACGCACGAGCAATCGCGAACGACCACGAGACCGCGGTCCGGCGCTCCCCCACTGTGCCGGGCCGCACGCAGACGGGAAGGTGACCGAGGACGTGCTGACCTCGCAACAACTGGTGCTGGAAGAACGGGAGTCCATGTCTCCGCCGCATGGACTTGCTGGGTGGGGCGGACCGGAGATCCGGACGGCGGCACGGCGCCGCCCACCCGCAGCGGGCCCGGTGCGCGGCCATGCGGGCGGTCCTGAGCGGTGAGGGTGCTGGAGAGTGTGCGCAGCCTGGTCTTCCTGGGGAGCTTGCCGCAGGCCAGGGCTTTTTCCGCCACCTGCGCGGAGCGCGCCTCCGTCGTGCTGCTGCGATCCCTGGAGCTGGCCGGTCGCACCGACGACCTGGAGGCGTGCCGGACCGCCGTCGACCTGCTCTGGAGCCCTCGCCCGCAACCCACCGCCGCCGTCCCCGGTCTGCTCCGGCGGCTGCACGGGTTGCCCGAACTGCACGGCCCCGGAGCCGTCGCCGGTCTCGACGTGCTGGCCAGGACCGGCGCCCGCGCGCTGTACTCCGCGCTGGTACTCGCCGCCTGTCCGGAGGGTCGCGGCGGACCGGGAGGCGCGGTGGAACCGTCCCTTTTCGCGCGGGACTTCGCGCGGGAGATGTACTTTCATGGGGCGAAGCGGCTCCCGGCGGAGGAGGACGGCGCGCAGAACCGTGACGTGTCGTTGATCATGTCGTTGAGGGCGGCGGAGTTGTCCTCGTCGCTGTCCTCGCTCCGGTCGAAGGCGGCCGAGGAGGGGCGTTACCGGCTGGCTCTGGCGGTCACCGGGTGCACCGCACAGCCGCAGCCGCCCTGGCCGACGGCGGTGGACGGCCGGAGGGCCGGTCTGCGGCAGCCCGCCTGACGCCGCACCGTGCCCGCCGTCGCGCTCCTGGCGCGCGTCGCGCCCTCACGCCGTCGCCCCGTGACACGCAGGCGTTACACGTGAGGTGCAGGGTGGACGGACACGGCCGAGGGACGCGGCGGGCGGACCTGGCGGGCGGCACGGGCACGGGTGTGCTGAGCGGAGGACGGGCGGTGGCGATGCGAAGACGGGCCGGACGTGTGGCGGGCGGGCTCGTCGCCGTGGCGCTCTGTCTGGCCGCGGGGGCCTGCGCGCCGGGCGGCGCGGGAGCGGGCCGGGGGAGCCCGCGTCCGGGGATCACGGACGGAATCCTGGCGGTTCCGTCCCCCGCACCGGCTTCCGTCGCCGCCGCCTCCTCGGGTCACGAGCCCGCCGGGTCGCCTGCGGCTTCCCCCTCAGAAATGGTGCTGCGGAGCGGTGAGTTGAAGGGTTACGTGATCGCGCCCCTGCGGTACGAGGAGGCGGGCGGCACCGAACGGTCCGACACCCCCTCCTGCGCGCCGCTCGCCGATCTGGTCAACCTGGCCCCCGAACCGGCCCCTGCGGCCTCCGTGCTGCGTACCGCTGTCGACGCGTCCCGTGCCGGGAGGGACGACCAGACCGTGGTGACGCTGCTGCTGGCCGCCTACGCCGACGACGGCGCCGCGTCGCTGCTGGACCGGGTGCGGCGGGCCGTCGACGTCTGTGCGGGCGGCTTCGGCACCCGGGGGGACGACGGGCCTGCCGCGTACTTCGCCGTCACCGCGTTGCCCGCTCCGCGCGTGGGCCAGGACGCGCTGGCATTCCGGATGGTGTGCGACCGCGACGGGCACCGGAGCCCGCTGGTGTTCACCGTCGTACGGGGCGCGGGCGCCGTCGTCGTCTTCAGCGCGGCCAACTACCTGGACGGCGAGGTCCCGGAGATCCCGCCCGCGCTCGTCACCGCGCAGGCCGGGAAGCTTCCGCCCGCCCCGTGACATTCGCCGAGGTCGCCCGAGGTCACCGGGACCAGGGCCCCGCGATCTCCCCGCGACGGGGTTCAACCGCCGGCCGGCTCCGCCCCGTCCGTAGTCCCCACCGTCACCCGTACCCCCGGCCGCAGCCCCCACCCGGCCATCGCCCCCGCCTGCGACTCCACCGCGTGGCGGGCGCGCAGCCGGGGCAGGCCGAGCCGGCCGGGCTTCATCGTGCGGACGGCGAGGACGTTCAACCTCCGGTCCAGATAAGCCACGTCGATGGCGAACCGCATCCGGAAGGTGTGGACGCTCGAACAGGGCGTGAGCAACAGCGCCCCCTCGATCCCGTCCTGCCCGAGCAGCCCTCGGGTACGCGCACGGTAGGAGGCGGCCACCCGCAGCGGGACCACCCGCGCCTCGCCGCCCGCGCCCACGGTCAGTGTTCCGTCGCCATCGCGCCATCTGCCCATGGGTACCGACCGTAGCGCCCACCGGCAGGCTCCGTGCCGTCTCCGGCGAAGATCCCGGCGTCCGCCCGCAGGTTGCCCTGGACGACCCGGCAGGCTTCGTGCCGTCTCCGGCGGAGATCCCGGCGTCCGCCCGCAGGTTGCCCTGGGCGATCTCGCAGGCTCCGTGCCGTCTCTGGCGAAGATCCCGGCGTCCGCCCGCAGGTTGCCCTGGGCGATCCCGCAGGCTCCGTGCCGTCTCCGGCGAAGATCCCGGCGTCCGCCCGCAGGTTGCCCCGGCCGACCCCGCAGGCTCCGGGGCCGACCCCGGAGCCTGCCCTGGCCGACCCCCGCACGCGAGCCGGCCGTCAGTGGGCCCTCGGACCCAAGACCTGTGCGGGGGAGTGCGATTAGGGTCGGTCCGTGGACGCCATCCGGATCGCCGTCGTGACTCTCGCCGCCGTTTGGGGCGCTGCCACCGGGCTGTTGATCCCGCGTGCCGCGTACCGCTTCTCGGTGGAGCCGGAGGAGGCGTGGCGGGACGCGTGCCCCGCCGGGCACCCCTTCTCCGCGACCGGCCCCAGCCGCGGCTGGCTGGGCGCCGCCGGTTGCCGGGCCTGTACGGCGGACGGTTCCGCCACCGCCCCGTACGCGCCGCAGGTCCTCCTCGCCGCCGTGACCGCGTCGGCCTGCGCCCTGCTGGCCGCTGCCACCGGTACCCGTCCCGAACTGGCCGTCTGGCTGCTGCTCGCACCCGTCGCCGTCCTCCTCGCCGCAGTCGACCACCGGGTGTACCGCCTCCCCGACCAGCTGACCCTCCCCCTGGCCGGAGCCGCCGCCGTCCTCCTGGGCGTGGTGTCCCTGCTGCCGGAGCACGGCGGCTCCTGGTCCGGCGCGCTGCTCGGCGGTGCCGCGCTGGGCTGCTTCTACCTGGTCCTCTACCTGATCAACCCGAACGGGATGGGCCGCGGCGACGTGAAGCTCGCCCTCTCCCTCGGCGTGGTGCTCGGCTGGTACGGCTGGCCGGTGCTGGTCGCGGGCGGGTTCGCCGGGTTTCTCTACGGTGCGGTGTACGGCCTCGGGCTGCTGGTGTTGCGGCGCGCGAACCGCCGTACGGGTATTCCGTTCGGGCCCTTCATGATCGCGGGCGCGTTGACCGGGGTCGTCCTGGGCGCCCTGTGACGCCCGGGCAGGGGCCGGCCGTGAGCATGTACGGCGATCCGGCGCCCGACGGCCGCAAAACCGTTCGCGATCGTCGCGCCGCCCTGGAACCCTGCGGGCATGCCGAAGCAACCGGAGAACCCGGTCCCCTCCCAGCCCCTCACCGGGGCCGACGCCGACCGCTTCGCCGCGCTGGTGGACGAGGCGGAGGCGGCAGAAGTGGACGGCTGGGACTTCTCCTGGCTGGACGGGCGGGCGACCGAGCAGCGGCCCTCCTGGGGATACGCCCGCCGCATGGCCGACCGGCTGGGCCGGGCCACCGCCGCGCTCGACATCCAGACCGGCGGCGGCGAGGTGCTGGCCTCGGCTCCCGTCCTCCCGCCGCTCATGGCGGCCACCGAGTCGTGGCCGCCGAACGTGGCCCGTGCCACCGCACTTCTCCACCCGCGCGGGGCGGCGGTGGTCGTGGACTCCGACGAGCCGCCGCTGCCGTTCGGGGACGGTGCCTTCGACCTGGTGGTCAGCCGCCACCCGGTGACCACCTGGTGGCAGGAGATCGCCCGGGTACTCGCCCCGGGCGGGACGTACTTCTCCCAGCAGGTGGGCCAGGCGAGCGTCTTCGAGCTGGTCGAGCACTTCAGGGGCCCGCTGCCGCCTTCGGCGTACGCCGCCCGCGACCCCGAGCGGGCCCGTACCGACGCCGAGGCGGCAGGGCTGGTCGTGACCGACCTCCGGTCGGAGTCACTGGACACCGCGTTCTTCGACATCGGGGCCGTCGTCTATTTTCTCCGCAAGGTGATCTGGATGGTGCCGGGCTTCACCGTCGACGGCTACCGGCCGCAACTGGAGTCGCTGCACCGGCGGATCGAGGCCGAGGGCGTGTTCAGGGCCCGGACCACGCGCTTCCTCATCGAGGCGCGCAGGCCGACAAGCCCCGTACGAGACCGCTTTCGGTGAGGAAATCATTAACCTCCCTCCGCTCGCGCCGTCTTGTGCCGCAGAGTGCGATCCTGGACGAGTCCTACGGAGAGAGGGAGCGTGGTGTGGGGAGCGAGCAGTCCGGGGGGACGGCCGGCCGGCACCGCTCGGGCAGGTCCGACTGGCTCCGGGGCGCCTGGATCATCGGCGTCCACGGGGTCTTCTACCGCCCGGACGGCCGGGCCGGGGGCCCCGAAGCGGTGGAGTTCGTCCTCGCCGAGGAGCGGTCGGTCCTGATCACCTGTGCCTCCGACCGGACGCTCCGGGTGACCGCCGGCACCTGGCCGCGGCTGCCGGACTGGTGCGTGCCCGCGGGACTCTGGGTGCACGGCCCGCTGAACAGCCTGCCACCCGCGCCTTACGGGAAAGGCTGGACGGTCACCGGGACGCAGGAGAGCCGGGACGAGAACGACCAGGTGCGCGAGACCGTCATCCACTGCGGGAACGGCGACTTCGTGGTCGTCGCCGGGGACGCGCTCGTCATCCGTTTTCATCCGGTCTGAAGTGGTCCCATTCATCCGGCTGAAGTCGTCCCATTCATCCGGCTGAAGTCGTCCCATTCATCCGGTCTGAAGTGTTCCCAAGCCGTCCGAAGCGACCTGAATCGCGCCGAAGCGGTGTGATCCGGCCCGGAGGGGGCGCCCCTGCCGGTCCGGACCGTCCCCGTGTCGTCCCGCACGCCGCTCCGATGGCGGCTCGGGGCCGCCCCACGCGCCCGGAATGCCGGATTCCCTGCCCGCTGCGGAGTCCGCCGAATCCGGAGAGTAGTGGTGGAGTGGCGAGGCGGGCAATAACGCTCACGAAGGGTTAGGGTGGAGCTCCCCCCCTCGGGCCGGTCCGTATCCCCCCCACGGACCGGCCCGTTTTCTCGTACGGCCCCGGCTTCACGGCCGCGACCCCGCAGTCCCGCCGCCACCTCCGCAGCGCCGGAGCCCTCCGCGATGCACCCGGCACTCCCCGGAGTCGCCGCGCGACACGGTGGCACGAGGGGTGGGGGAGTGCCCACGTTTCTCTGGTCTTCGCGGAGTTGTGACAGACCGGGTTGGGCCCGTACCGCCTTCCCGCAGTAATGTGACGGCTTCGGGGGAACGCCGGCGCGAGGCGCGGCACACGTCCGCGCGGGGCCGTGCGGGCATGGCGGCGAACCCCCCGCGGGGCGGTCCCCGTACCCCTGTGACAGGGGCGGACGGGCCGATGACCCGAACGGAACCGAGAGGGTGAACTCAGTGAACTTGCGCGACCTGGTGTACGGGCTCTACGCACGCCGGGTGGAAGGCCGGCTGGACCACTCGCAGGTGCCGAAGCACATCGGAGTCATCCTCGACGGCAACCGCCGCTGGGCGAAGGCGTCCGGTGGTTCCGCGGTTCAGGGCCACCAGGCCGGTGCGGACAAGATCTCCGAGCTGCTCGGCTGGTGCAACGAGACCGATGTGGAGGTCGTCACCCTCTGGCTGCTGTCGACCGACAACTTCGACCGCCCCGAGGCCGAGCTGAAGCCCCTTCTCGGCATCATCGAGAACACCGTGAGCAACCTGGCCGCGGACGGTCGCTGGCGGGTCCACCACGTGGGAACCATGGACCTGCTCCCCGCCCAGACCCAGACCGTCCTCAAGGAGGCGGAGCAGGCCACTGCCGACGTCGACGGGATAATCGTGAACGTCGCGGTGGGCTACGGCGGCCGTCAGGAGATCGCCGACGCCGTCCGGTCGCTGCTCCTGGACCACTCCGACAAGGGCACCACCTTCGAGGAGCTCGCGGAGGTCGTCTCCACCGATCTCATCTCCGAGCACCTCTACACCCGAGGCCAGCCCGATCCCGACCTCGTGATCCGTACCAGCGGCGAGCAGCGCCTCTCCGGATTCATGCTGTGGCAGAGCGCTCACTCCGAGTACTACTTCTGCGAGGTCTTCTGGCCGGCCTTCCGCAAGGTCGACTTCCTCCGCGCGCTGCGCGACTACGCGGCCCGCCACCGCCGCTACGGCGCCTGAGGAGCGCACCGCCTCCCCGGGAACGGGAGCGGGCACGGGGTCGTGCGGCGCACTGCCCTATATATACGTGCGACCCATACGTGCGACGCGTAGCCGCGTGCCCGGATGCGTACGCACCATCGCCACGAGGGCGTCCCCGTCGACCGGGGGC
>NZ_JBHWZJ010000028.1:0-38670 GCF_042728415.1 Streptomyces sp. NPDC060198
CCCGATCAGCATCGCCATCAGGCCGGCGGTGAGGAAGAAGCCGAACGAGGTGACAAGATAGAGCTTCCCGATCTTCTTATGATCGGTCGTCGTCAGCCAGTCGATCACCGCGTAGCGCCGTCCGCTGGTCTTCACTGTACGGCGCTGGGTGTCGTAGTCGACGTGAACCAGCCCGAACCGCTTGTCGTATCCGTAGGCCCACTCGAAGTTGTCGAGCAGCGACCACGCGAAGTACCCGGCGAGCGGAGCTCCCTTGGCGACCGCCCGGCCACAGGCGGCCAGGTGCTCCTCCAAGTACCGCGTGCGCTCCGGGTCGTGGACCGATCCGTCGGCTGCGACCGTGTCCTGGTAGGACGATCCGTTCTCGGTGACGTAGATCTTCTGCGCGCCGTACTCCTCGGTCAGGCGCAGCAGGAGCTGCTCCAGGCCCTCGGCGTGGACTTCCCAGTCCATGTACGTCACGGGGGCGCCGGGCACCGGTACCTGCCGGGCGTGCGGGATGGGTCCCGACTCGTCGGCGGTGACGACCTGGCGGAAGTAGTAGTTCAGGCCGATCCAGTCGAGCGGAGCGGCGATGGTCTCCAAGTCGCCCGGCTGTACGGGGAGTTCGACTCCGTACTCGTCGAGCATGTCCTGCGGGTAGCCGCGGCCGTGGATCGGGTCGAGCCACCAGCGGTTGGTGTGTCCGTCGGCGCGGACCGCCGCCGCGATGTCGGCGGGGCTGTCGCTCGCCGGCTCGATCGGGCTGAGGTTGTTGACGATGCCGACCCGGGCGCCCGGCGAGGCGGCCCGGATCGCCTGCACGGCGAGGCCGTGACCGAGGTGGAGGTGGTACGAGGCGTGGACGGCGGCCGTGATGTCGGTCAGGCCCGGCGCCATCGTGCCTTCCAGGTGGCCGATCCACGCCGAGCACAGCGGCTCGTTGAGGGTCGCCCAGTCCTTGACGCGGTCGCCGAGGCGCTCGACGACGGCGGTGGTGTACGCCGCGAAGTGCTCGGCGGTCTCGCGGACCGTCCAGCCGCCCCGGTCCTGCAACGCCTGCGGGAGGTCCCAGTGGTAGAGCGTGGCGAAGGGGGTGATGCCGTTGCCCAGCAGCCCGTCCACCAGCCGGTCGTAGAAGTCCAGGCCCTTCTTGTTGACCGGGCCGTCACCGCCGGGAACGATGCGGGGCCAGGCCAGCGAGAAGCGGTACGCGCCCGCGCCGACCTCCTTGATCAGGCCGATGTCCTCGGGCACCCGGTGGTAGTGGTCGCAGGCCACGTCACCGGTGTCGCCCCCCGCCACCTTGCCGGGAGTGTGGGAGAAGGTGTCCCAGATGGAGGGGGAGCGGCCGTCCTCCGCCACGGCTCCCTCGATCTGGTACGCGGCGGTGGCCACGCCCCAGGTGAAGTCGGCCGGGAGGGCGTTGAGGTCGTTCACGGACTGCCTTTCTGAGTGGGTCACTTGACAGCGCCCGCCGTGAGGCCGGCGACGAGGTAGCGCTGGAGCAGGAGGAACCCGGCGACGACCGGGACGCTGACGACGAGCGAGGCCGCCATCACCTGGTTCCAGTAGACGTCGTTCTGGGTGGCGTATCCCTGGAGCCCCACGGCGAGGGTCCTGGTCGTGTCGTTCGTCATCACCGAGGCGAAGAGCACTTCGCCCCACGCCGTCATGAACGCGTACACGGCGACGGCGACGATGCCCGGCACGGCCGCCGGCACGACGACCCGGAACAGGGCGCCGAGCGGACCGCAGCCGTCCACCTTGGCGGCCTCGTCCAGGTCCTTCGGGATGGCGTCGAAGTATCCGATCAGCATCCAGATGGAGAAGGGGAGCGAGAACGTCAGATAGGTGAGGATGAGCCCGCCGCGCGAGCCGTAGAGCTCGATGCCCGTGCTGTTGCCGATGTTCACGTAGATGAGGAACAGCGGCAGCAGGAAGAGGATGCCGGGGAACATCTGGGTGGAGAGCACCGTGACCGTGAAGACCCGCTTGCCCCGGAAGGCGTAGCGGCTCACCGCGTACGCCGAGAACACCGCGATGATCACCGAGGCGACCGTGGCCGAACCCGCCACGATCAACGAGTTCACGAAGTACTTGGCGAGCGGGACGGTCTTCCAGATGTCGAAGTACGGCCGGACGGTGAGGCCCGACGGAATCCACTGGAACTTGCCCGACACGTCCTGGAGCGGCTTGAGCGAACTGCTGACCATGACGTACACGGGCAGCAGCACGAAGCCGGCGAGCAGGGTCAGGATGATCCGCCGGGTCCACACGAAGGACGCCGGCGCCGCCATCGGTGAGCGGCGTCCGCGCGTGGTGGCGCGGCGCTTGTGCGTGGTGGCGCTAGACACCGGAGCCCTTCCTTCCGCGTGAGGTGAGCAGCAGGTAGACGGACGTCACCAGCAGCAGGAAGAGCAGGAGGAGGACGGACATCGCCGAACCGGTGCCGAAGTTCCAGGTGACGAACGACGACTGGTAGATGTGCAGCGAGATGAGGTCCGCGTTCTCGGGTGCCGCACGGCCGAAGAGCACGAACGGTGTGTTGAAGTCGTTGAAGGTCCAGAGGAACAGGACCAGCACGAGAACCTGGTTGACCGGCCGCAGCGACGGCAGGGTGATCTTGCGGATCTGCTGCCAGATGCCGGCGCCGTCGATGGACGCGGCCTCGTACAGCTCGTTCGGGATGTTCTGGAGTCCGGCCATCAGGATGAGCAGGGCGAACGGCCAGCCCTTCCAGACCGAGACGACCAGCAGCGCGTAGAAGCTGTTGTCGCCGATCAGCCAGAACGACGGCTGGTCGGTGAGCCCTAGCTGGTCGTGCAGGACGTGGTTCACCAGGCCGTTGTCCCGCTGGAACATGAACGCCCAAGTGATGACGGCCGCGTAGACCGGCAGCGCGTACGGGACGAGGAAGATCGCCCGCAGCACGCCGCGGCCCCGGAAGTTCTCCTGGAGCATGATCGCGGCGGCCACGCCCAACAGCCAGGACAGGCCGACGGCGAAGAAGGTGAAGAGGCAGGTGACGAAGAAGGAGTGGAGCAGCGCCTTGCCGATGGGGGCATCGAAGTCGACCGCGACGGAATAGTTGTCCAGGCCGGTCCAGGGCGCGTTTCCCCAGTTGCTGATGAAGAACTGGGTGAGCTGGCGGAAGCTCATCACGATCCCGACGACCATCGGGATCAGGTGGACGAGCAGCTCGAGCAGGATCGCCGGAAGGAGCAGGAGATAGGGCAGTCCGCCGTTGCGGATCCGGTCGGGGATGCGCGGCAGTCTCCTGCGCGCACCCCCGGTGCCCCGGCCCCCACCGCTGTCCGACTTACCGACCCGGGGGTCGGCGGTCACGGTGGAAGTCATGATCGGTGCCTCACTGCCCCATGGTCTGCTGGGCCTTTTCGAGGGCCGCCTTGACGGTCTCGGTGGTCACCGGCTTGCCCGCGGCCGCGTCGGCCCACAGGTCCTTGACGGCGGTGCCCACGGCGGTTTCGAACTGGGACTCGTTCGGCACCTGGGGGAGCGGTGCCGCGCTCTTGCTCAGGGTGTCGCGCAGGACCGCGAGGTCCGCGGCGCCGAACGCGTCGTCGGCCTGGGCGGCCTTGACCGGCGGAATCGACCCGTAGGTCTTGTTGAGGAGCTTCTGCTCGTCGTCGCTGGTCATGAACTTCACGAACTGCTTGGCACCGTCGAGGTTCTTGGAGTTCTTGAACACCGCCATGTTTATGCCGGCGACCATGGAGTTGGTCTGCGCGTCCTGGCCCGGGGTCCCGGAGGGGACGGGCACGGGGGCGACGCCCCAGTCCTCCGGCTTCATGCCCTGGGCGGCGAACGTGGAGGCGGCGGCCTGCCACAGCACCATGCCGGTGCGGCCCTTGGCGAAGTCGGTGAGTGACTGGTTCTGGGCGTACTCCGCGTTGCCCGGAGCGATGATCTTGTCCTTGGCCATGAAGTCGATGTACTGCTTCACGGCGGCGACGGCACCGTCGGAGGTGAAGGTCGCCTTGCCGGAGGAGTCGAAGAAGTCGGCGCCGTGCTGCTTGCCGAGGACGAACACCTGGTGGATGTTGTTGGAGAGGTTGCCGCCCTCGGCGCCCAGACCCCACTTGCCGTCCTTGGACAGCTTCTTGCCGTCCGCGACCAGCTCGTCCCAGGTGGCGGGCGGCTGGGCGATGCCCGCGTCCGCGAACATCTTCTTGTTGTAGTAGAGCGCGTACGACAGCGAGTACAGCGGCACGGCGGCGGGGTCCTGACCCTCCACACCGGCCGAGGCGACCGCCGAGTCGACGAACCGGTCCCGGCCGCCGATCGCGTCGAAGTTCTTCGCGTCCCACGGCAGCAGCGCGCCGGACGCCTGGAGCGACGCGGACCAGGTGTTGCCGATGTTCAGCACGTCCGGGCCCTGGCCCGAGGTGGTGGCGGCGAGGATGCGGTTGAGGAGGTCTCCCCAGGGCACGACCTCCAGCTTCACCTTGATGCCGGTCTGCTCCTCGAACTTCTTCAGCTCGGGGGTGAGGATCTTCTTGTCCGCCTCGATGCTCGGGCCCTGGTTGGAAGCCCAGTAGGTGAGCGTCTTCGGCGAGGAGTTGCTGCCGCCGCCCGAGTCGGACCCGCCGCCGCAGCCGGTGACTCCGGCGGCGATGGAGATCGCGAGGGTGACGGCTGCGGCGGCTCTGATGTTGCGCATACGGGATGGCCCCTTTCCGGGGATGGCTGCGTTCGGGAACCGAACGGCCTCCATGACTTAATTTATGCCGTGATCTAAGAGCTGAAGGAAGGTCGCGTCAAGGGGTTGGACCGGGGTATGTTGCCGGAAGGAAGGGAGCAACATGGCCGAGCGCAACAGACGGACCGTGCGTGACCTGCGACGGGGCAACCGGGCAAGGGTATTGCAACGGTTGTATTTCGACGGCCCGCTGAGCCGTCAGGAGCTCGCACCGGCGACCGGGCTGAGTTCAGGTTCCATCAGCAACGTCGTCGCCGAACTCGTCGCCGAGGGCCTCCTCGAGGAGGCGGGCGTCGTCGACTCGGACGGTGGCCGACCGCGCACCCTTCTTCGGGTCGCGCCGGGCGGCGGCCTGCTGATCGGGATCGACATCGGCGAAACCCGGGTGCGCGTAGAGCTGTTCGACCTCGCTCTCACCGAACTCGCTCGCACCGAACGCCCGTTGGCCCAGCACGGGTACGACGTCGAGCGCATCGTCGGCCATGTGCGGGCCGCGGTCGCGGACGTCCTTGCCGACGCGGGCGCCGACGCGCGCCGGCTGCTCGGCATCGGCATCGGCGTCCCCGGCATCATCGAGCGCCATCACCCCTCGGGGAGTGAGGGCCCGGACGGAGCCGGGGCGGTCGTGCACGGACAGACGATCGGCTGGCGCGCAGTCCCCTTCGAGCGCCTGCTGCGCGAGGCCGTCGACATCCCGGACGAGGTTCCGTTCTTCATCGACAACGGTGCCAAGACGCTCGGCCAGGCAGAGATGTGGTTCGGCGGCGGCCGCGGCACGGACGCCGCCGCCATCGCCCTCATCGGCTCCGGCGTCGGCGCCTGCGTGAACCGCGGAGGTGTCCTGGACGAGAACCGCACCAGCGTCGCGCTCGAATGGGGCCACACCACCGTCCAGATGAGGGGGCGACGGTGCCGTTGCGGCTCGATCGGCTGCCTGGAGGCGTACGCCGGTGGCGAGGCGATGCGTGAACGCTGGTACGAGGCCGGCGGCCCGCTCCCCGTGGACACCGACGACGAAGCCGCGCTCGCCGCCCTCCTCACCGCCGCTTATCCGCCCCCCGGAGGCCCGGACCCCGACCCCGTCGCGGTCGCCCTGCTCGACGAGACCGCCGAATGCCTCGGCGCCGCGCTCGCGGACCTCGTCAACCTCTTCCTGCCCCGGCGCATCCTGCTCGGTGGATGGGCCGGACTCCTGATCGGTCCTCACCTGCTCCCCGCGATCCGCCGGTACGCCGACGCGTACGCACTGCGCCACGCCGCCGCCCGCGTCACCATCGAGATGGGCCGCCTCGGCCCGGACGCGGTCACCGTCGGCGCGGCCACCCTGCCGCTCTCCGACTTCCTCGCCCGCGGCGGCAGCCGCCCCGCGCCGTCACCCGCCCCCGACGCTCCGGCCGGCCCGGGCCGTAACCCGGCGGACGCGGTACGCGCCAGGGCGGTGGTGGCCGAGGGCGTGTGACAGGGCGAGAAACGGGGTGGTTTCCGGCCGGAACGAACCGACGGTCGGGCTCCGTACGGGCCGGTGACGTGACCGGGACGCGGGACGGGCGACAGGGCCGGGGACCGGCGGACTGCTCGGCAAGCCCGCGACGCGCCGGCCGCCGTCGAGCCGAGCGCCGCGGCGCTCGGGTACGCACGGCTCATGCGTACCGGAGGAGACCCTGTCCACCGCCGGGGAAGACCACCGATCGCGGATTCACGGCCACCGGGCAAGAACTCCACAGCTCCACCCCGGCCGCCATCAGCTCCACCACCGCACGATGTTCGCCCGTGGTCCATGCGGCGCACTGGTCTCCGAAAAGCTTCTCGTAGGCGCTGTCGTGCACCGCTCCCTGCTCCGGCAGCCGGTCGGACGCGCCGAGGCCGCGGGCCAGATCCTCGGAGAAGTTCCACGTGTCCAGAACCGCCCCGGGTGGAAGCTTCCGCCGTACGGGATCCTCCAGCCAGTGCTGGACCCGGAAGAGCTCCAGCACGTCGGCGCCCGAAACGGCCGGCCGCCCCCGCCGGCCCGCGTAGAGCCGCGCCTGCCGCACCGTCACGAACACGGGTACTCGCCGGTGGCCGTTCTCCCGGAGGGCGTACACCCGATCGGGATCGTCGCCCTGCCCGCCGATCCACAGGACCACCGCGCTTCGGTCGTGCCCGCGCACCCGGTACGTGTGAAGACGCCCACCTCCGGTGCGGAACCCGTTTTCCCGCCCGCCCGACTCGATCGCCGCCATGCCCCACTGTGACACGGCCCGCGGAATCCGCCGTGGCATTTCTCAGGGCCGCCGCGGCCGCCCCTCACCACGGAGTCAGGACCCCGCGCAGCCGACAGGGGTGGAAGTAGGCAGCACCGACACCATGCAGATCCACGTCTGCCCGACCTCCTCCGAGCATCCGCACACCGGCCTGATCCAGTGAACCGTCGGCCGGTCACAGCCCTGCGCGACGGCTGGTGTCAAGGACCGAGTCAGGGGGCCGCGGCCCTCAACTCCCGCACCAGGGCACGCACGACGGCGGACGCGGCCGATTCCGGCGTGGCGACGAAACCGATCGTGCGCGACGGCCGGTCGGGCCCGAGGGCGGAGACCACGACCGACTCCGGCGCTCCGGTCAGGGACAGTGCGGGCATGATCGCCATGCCGTGCCCTCCGGCCACCAGGGCGAGGACCGCTCCGTCGTCCTCGGCCTCGACGGTCGCCTCCGGGATCCAGTCCTGCGCCGCCCACCAGCCGCGGGTGTACGAGCCGCAGTTCTCGGCCCAGTCCACCAACGGAAGCGTACGCGGGGCGGCATGGCCCGCCGCGTGCACCAGGGAGTACGGCTCCTCGAAGAGCCGGCTCGCGACCAGACCCGTCGGGAGCGGTGCCGAGCCGTCCAGCGTGGTGATGGCCATGTCCGCCTTGCCGTCGGCCACTTCGCCGGCCGCGCCGCGCCCGACCTCGCGGACGATACGCACCCGGGGCTCGATCCCCGGATGCCGGGCGCGCAACCGCTCCAGGGCGGGAGGCAGCAGGTGGAGTGCCGCGCTGCGGAAGGCGGCGATCCGCAGCGGACCCTCCGCCGCGCCGGACCCCGCCGCGCCGCGCGCCTCGGCGGTCATGATGTCCAACAGCCGCAGGACGCGCCGGGCGTACGCCACGGCCGTCTCCCCGGCAGGGGTGGGACGGGCTCCGGTGCGGCCGCGTTCGAAGAGGACCGCACCGATCTTGCGCTCGCTGCCGCGGACCGAGTGGGAGACCGCGGACTGGGTCAGACCGAGCTTCCCGGCCGCGGACGAGAAGCCTCCGGTCTCCGCGACGGCCACCATGACACGCAGTTCGTGCGGGGCGAGATCGGACGGGGGTGTGCGGGCCACGGGCGGCTCACCTCGTTGTATGAGAACCGCTCATCGAACGGCGAATCGTATGAGCCCAACGGGCTGCCGGCCGGGCGTACGCGCATCCTACGGTCCGGTCATGAACGAGATCGCGCTCACCGTGCACCAGACCGCCCGTCCTGACGGCTTCCCCACCACCGGGGACTTCTCCTTCGTCGAGTCCGCTCTTCCCGAACCAGCGGTCGGCAGCGCGCTGGTGGAGAACCTCTACTGGTCCGTCGACCCGTACCACCGCGAGATGATGGACGACGTACCCGGTGGCTTCACGCTCGGCGCACCGCTGGAGGGACGCACCATCGGGCGGATCGTCGCGTCGCGCACGCCCAGGCTGGCCGAGGGGGAGATCGTGTTCCACCGGTCGGGCTGGCGTACGCACTCCGTGGTCACGCCCGACGAGATCCGGCGGCTGCCCCGTTTCGAAGGGGTGCCCCTGTCCGCGTACCTGAGCATCCTCGGAGGCACCGGCCTGACCGCTTACGTGGGTCTGACCCGCATCGCCCGTCTCCAGGAGGGCGACGACCTGTTCGTGTCGGCCGCCGGCGGAGGCGTCGGTACGGCGACCGGGCGGTTCGCCCGACTGCTGGGCGCCGGACGGCTCGTGGGGAGCGCCGGGTCCGCTGCGAAGGCCGGCCACCTCGTGCGGGAAGTCGGCTACGACGCCGTCTTCGACTACCACGAGGGGCCCGCGGCGGAGCTGCTGGAGAAGGCCGCGCCGGACGGCATCGACGTGTTCGTCGACAACGTCGGTGGCGACCAGCTGGCCGCGGCGGTGGGAGCGTTGCGCGAACACGGCCGTATCGTCCGCATCGGCACCCTCAGCCAGTACAACACTTCCAAGACGCCCCCGCCGGACTTCGACTACGCGCACATCGTGGAGAAGAGCATCCGCATGGAAGGCTTCCTGGTCAGGAACTACCTCGATGTGCAGGAGGAGTTGTACGAGTTCGCGGTCCCGCATCTGCAGAGCGGCCGACTCGTGCCGGACGCCACTGTGGTCGACGGGTTCGAACACATCGTGGACGCGTTCCTGGGCATGCTGCGCGGCCACAACACCGGCAAGATCATCGTGCGGGGTCACCTGTCCGAGCCGCACGCGAACCGGACCCGGGAGTGACGCCCTGGGATTTTGGGAACCACCGCGTCATCGTCGCAGTCCGCGCATACGGGCGGACCCCGGTGATCCGGCTCGCGGACCCCGGCGCTGACGTCTTCACCTCGTGAGGAGGCACTCCATGGCACGGGTCGCGGTGATCGGAGCGGGGATCTGCGGACTGGCGGCGGCGCTCATGCTCGGCCGACGGGGCCACACGGTCACCCTGTTCGAGCAGGACGCGCGACAGGCCCAAGACGACCTGGACCAGGACTTCTTCCACTGGAAACGGCCGCGGGTCCCGCAGGCGGACCAGCCCCACGCGCTGCTCGCCCCCGTGCGTACGGTGCTGCGCGCCGAAACCCCCGACGTCTACGCGGACATGCTGGCGCGCGGAGCCCGGGAGTACCACGAGTTCGACTGGTTCGGTGAACATCCGCCGTACCGGGCCGGCGACGAGGACCTGGTGACCCTGCGCACCCGCCGCATCGTCCTGGAGGCGGCCCTGTTCGCGGCCGTACGACGGGAACCCGCCGTCGTGGTGCGGTCGGGCTGCCGGGTGCGCGGGCTCACCGTCGAGGCCGGCCGCCCCGCCCGGGTCACCGGCGTCCGGGTGGGGGAGGGGGCGCACCGGGCGGACCTCGTCGTCGACGCCTCCGGCCGCCGCTCGCCGGTGCCCGGCTGGCTGATCGAGTCCGGCTGCCGCTCGCCCGTGGCCGAGAGCCACCGCACGGGGATCGCCTATCTGTGCCGCTGGTACCGCCCGCGGCCCGGCGGTCCGCGTGATCCCGGGCGGGTGAAGACCGGTTCGGCCGCACCGTTCGCCCTCGCCGGAGTCTTCCCCTCGGACAACGGCGTCTTCGCGGTGAACCTGGTCGTCTCCACGGGTGACCCGACGCGGGGCGCCCTCATGGACCCCGCCGTCTTCGAGGCCGCCGCCCGGCTCTTCCCCGCCATCGCTGCCTGGCTCGCCCTGGCTCCCGTACCGCGGTCGGCCGTCCTGGCGATGGCCGGGCTGGACAACCGCTGGACCGCCCTCGCCGACGAGTACGGCCCCGTCGTCAGAGGCCTGGTCAATGCCGGGGACAGCCTCGTCCACACCAACCCCACCCTGGGCCAGGGGACGGCTCTCGGCCTGCGCGCCGCCCAGTACCTCGCCGCCCACGCCGACCCGATCGCCGACGACCCCACCGTGTACCACGACTGGACGAACCGGACCCTGCGCCCGTGGTTCGACGGGCAGGTGGCGGCCGACCGGGCCAACGGGCGGCGCCTCGCGGAGGGTTCACCCCACCCGGACCGGTGGTCCGCCGCCCGGGCCGCCTGCGCCGACGACGATCCCGTCGTCATGAGGGCCCGGTCCCAGGTACGCCATCTCCTGCTCCACCCCCACGAGGCCTACGGCACCGATGAGGTGGACCGGCACGTCGGCGCCTGGCTCGCCGTCCGTCCGGACTTCACGCCCCGGTACGACGGCCCGGCCCGGGACCAGTGGGTCGCGGTCGTCGGGGGCCGTCAGGAAGGAGTGACGGCGGACACGCCTCGTCACCCGTGACCGCTCACCGCGCTCGCGGCCCTGGTCAGGCCCGGCGCCGGGGGTTCCGGGACTCGGCAACCGACTTCGACGGGTATGTCGATGGTGCCGCGTACTTGTCACGAGCCTTTGTGCGCACCTAAGTTGACGCCTGAACTCTGTCCACCTGCCAGCGGGGGAGCCTCATCATGGCCGCGAACGGACGACACCGCAGATACCAGCCGAGTCGGATCAACCGGGCGTCGCTCACGGTGACGGCGGGCGGCGCGGGGATAGCCCTGCCGCTGATCACGGCGGGCACGGCGCACGCCGCGTCCGTCGACACGTGGGAGAAGGTCGCCGCCTGCGAGTCCACGAACAACTGGCACATCAACAGCGGCAACGGCTACTACGGCGGACTCCAGTTCAGCGGGTCCACCTGGGCCGCGTACGGAGGCACCGCCTTCGCCGCACGCGCGGATCTCGCGACCAAGGGCCAGCAGATCGCGATCGCCGAGAAGGTCCTCGACGGGCAGGGCCCCGGCGCCTGGCCCGTCTGCTCCGAGCGGGCAGGACTGACGCGCGACGACGCGGAGTCCGGGACCGTCGCACAGACCCAGGGGTCCCGCCCCGCCGCGTTACCGGCCACGGCCGAGCAGGCGCCGAAGAAGACCCCGGCCGCCACCGCCAAGAAGACCGAGGCCGCCACCGTCGAGCAGGCGCCGAAGAAGACCCCCGCCGCCACCCCCACCACGGTGCCGGGCAAGCGCGAGGCGTACACCGTGGCGCGCGGCGACTCGCTCTCCGCCATCGCCTCCGCCGAACGGCTCCAGGGCGGCTGGCAGCGGCTCTACACCGACAACCGCTCGGTGATCGGCGAGGACCCCGACCTCATCCTCCCCGGCCAGCGACTCGACCTCGCCCCCGCCCGAACGTCGTCCGGCACCTCCACCGGAAAGCCGAAGGCATCGGCCCAGCCGGACACGAAGCCCGCGGCCGCCAAGCCCGCGGCCGCCAAACCCGCCGCGGCGAAACCGGCGGCCGAGCCCGCCCCCGCCAAGCAGTCGGCGAAGTCCGCCGCCATGGTCGCCCCCGTCCAGGCGTCCACCGGAACCCCCTACCACCAGTCCGGCTCCTGGGCCAGCGGCTACCACACCGGCGTCGACTTCCCGGTCGCCACCGGTACCTCGGTGAAGGCCGTGGCCAAGGGAACGGTCGTCTCCGCCGGCTGGGCCGGCGCCTACGGGTACGAGATCGTCATCCGTCACGGAGACGGGAAGTACAGCCAGTACGCACACCTCTCCGCCCTCAACGTGCGCGCCGGACAGTCGGTCTCCGCGGGCCAGCGCATCGCCCGCTCAGGCTCCACCGGCAACGCCACCGGCCCGCACCTCCACTTCGAGATCCGCACCGGACCCTCCTACGGCTCCGACGTGAACCCCCTCGCCTACCTGAGGGCCGGCGGGGTCAAGGTCTGATCCCGGGCCCGGGAGCGGCGGACGCGGGCCCGCCCACCTCCGGGGAGCCGGCCCGCGACCGCTCGGCCCCGCCCGGCCCGGCAGGCGGCTCGGGTTCCTCGGCGGGTCCAGGCAGTGTCACCGGGCCCCGCCCGCCCTTCCGGGGGCGGGGCGGGCGCCCCGCGCCACGGCCCTCCCCGCCCGCGCCCCGGGAAGGCGGTCCTTCCTGCCGCTCCGCGGCCAGCCGCTGAGTCGTCAGCAGCACCAGCCCGGCCGCCGCGAGCACACCGCTCGCCAACGCCAGCAGGGTGCCCACCAGCCCGAAGCGGAAGTGCTCCCCGAACAGCGTGAGCCCGACCACCGCGGCCACCACCGGGTTCACCACCGTCACCGTGGCCAGCGGGGCGGTCAGCCCCGCACCCCGGTACGCCGCCTGGGACAACAGCAGCCCCGCGGCCGCGAACACCGCGATCACCAGCAGCGACGGCAGCCCCTCCCCGAGCGCGCCCGACGTCCACTCGACCGCCACCGTCTTCGTGAAGACCGAGGCCATCCCGAACGCCACCCCCGCGCCGGTCGCCAGCACCACACTGCGCATCATCGCGCGCTGCGCACCCGGGGCGTGTGCCGAGAGTCCCGCCCGTCCGGCGGCCGACGGCGCTCCTTGCGACACACGCCCCAGCCCCTGACCCGCCAGGAAGAGCGCCGCGACCGCCCCGAAGGTCGCGGTCGCCAGCAGCAGTTGGTCGGCGCCACCCAGCGCGTGCGACTCGGAGCTCCCGGTGAGCGCCAGCAGACCGGCGAGTCCCACCGTCGCCATGACGGCCCCGCGCCACGCGGTGCGCCCCGCCGCCCGCCCGACGAAGAGCGCCGCCATCGGCAGCGCGAAGACGATCGTCAACGCCCCGAGCGGCTGCACGAGGCTGAGCGGCCCGTAAGCAAGCGCCACCACGTGCAGCAGCGCCCCCGTGCCGTTGAGCCCCACGGCCGCCCACCAGGCCGCGTTGCGCAGCGGCGCGTACGAGCGCCCGTCCCCGCCCGAGGCCACCCGCTCCTGCACGATCGCCCCGGCCGCGTACGCGACCGCGGAGACCAGGGACAGCAGCACCGAAAGCACCAGGGAACTCATGTGACCACGATGTCCTCCACAAGCCGCCGAGTCGTCGTCCCAGAGTGGGCGATCCGGCGTACTGCCTCCGCAGTACGGGCAGGTGTGCGACGTCCTTCCTCCGACGGTAGCCCTCCTTCCCCCGGGCCGCCGGAGAAGAACCGCACCGCCACCCGGCGTACCCGCAGAGTGACGACAGCTCCACCGACACGTGACGGGGTCTTTCGCGCACGCTCCGCGTGAGTGACCATCAAGGCATGAGGGTCGGACTGCTCACCCGCGAGTACCCCCCCGGCGTGTACGGCGGCGCCGGCGTTCATGTCGAGTTCCTGGCGCGCGAACTACGGCCACTGGTCGATCTCGCCGTGCACGCCTGGGGCGAGCCCGACGGCCGGGAGGACGGCGTGCACTGGCACCGCCCGGCGCTCGGGGACGGAGCCAACGACGCGTTGCGCGCGTTCTCGGTGGACCTGTCGATGGCCGCCGCGCTCGGCGACCGCGACCTGGTCCACTCGCACACCTGGTACACCAACCTCGCCGGCCACCTCGCCAAGCTCCAGCACGGCGTTGTGCACGTGGTCACCTGCCACTCGCTGGAACCGCTGCGCCCCTGGAAGGCCGAGCAGCTCGGCGGCGGGTACGCCCTCTCCGCCTGGGCCGAGCGCACCGCCCTCGCCTCCGCCGACGCGGTCGTCGCGGTGTCGCACGGCATGCGCGCCGACATCCTCGCCTGCTATCCGGAGCTCGACGCGGACCGGGTGCGGGTCATCCACAACGGCATCGACACCCGTCTCTACGCCCCCGACCCCGGCACGGACGTCCTGCGCCGTCTCGGCATCGACCCGGACCGGCCGTACGTCCTGTTCGTCGGACGTATCACCCGCCAGAAGGGCGTCCCGCACCTGCTGCGCGCGGCGCGTCTGCTGGAGCCGGGCACTCAGCTGGTGCTGTGCGCGGGAGCCGCCGACACCCCCGAGCTCGCCGAGGAGTTCCGCCTCGCGTACGAGGAACTCGACGCGGGCCGCAAGGGCGTCCACTGGATCCCGCAGATGCTCGACCGGCCCGACGTGGTCCAACTCCTCACCCACGCGGCGGTGTTCGTCTGTCCGTCGGTCTACGAGCCGCTCGGTATCGTCAACCTGGAGGCGATGGCGTGCGGTACCCCCGTGGTCGCCTCCGCGGTCGGCGGCATCCCCGAGGTGGTGGAAGACGGGCGAACGGGGGTACTCGTCCCCTACGACGAGAAGGAGCCGGAACTCTTCGAACTCCGGCTCGCCGAAGCGCTGAACACGGTCGTCGGCGACCGGGCCGCGGCCCGGCGGATGGGTGCGGCCGGACGGCTGCGCGCCGTCGAGGAGTTCGGGTGGGACCGGGTGGCCGGCCGCACGGCGGAGTTGTACCGGGAGTTCAGCGCGACGAGCAAGTGACGTGACCACCGGCGGATGCGGCCGGGCAGGCGTGACCGGACAGACATGACCGGGCGGGCGTGACCGGACGGACCTGACCGGACAGGTGTGACCGGACAAAGGGGCGGCGATGCGCGGTGGACCTTCGGTGCTCGGGATCGTACTCGCGGGAGGGGAGGGCAAGCGGCTGATGCCGCTCACCACCGACCGGGCCAAACCGGCGGTGACGTTCGGCGGCACGTACCGGCTGGTCGACTTCGTGCTGTCCAGTCTGGTCAACGCGGACGTGTTGCGCATCTGCGTGCTGACGCAGTACAAGTCGCACTCGCTCGACCGGCACATCTCCACGACCTGGCGGATGTCCAGCCTGCTGGGCAACTACGTCACCCCCGTGCCCGCACAGCAACGGCTGGGCCCGCGCTGGTACTTGGGCAGCGCCGACGCCATCCTCCAGTCGCTGAACCTGGTCCACGACGAACAGCCGGACTACGTCGCCGTGTTCGGCGCCGACCACGTCTACCGCATGGACCCGCGCCACATGCTGGCCCAGCACATCGACAACGGTGCGGGCGTCACCGTCGCCGGGATCAAGGTGCCGCGCGCCGAGGCGTCCGCGTTCGGCATCATCACACCGGGCAGCGACGGCACCCAGGTCGAGAGGTTCCTGGAGAAGCCCACCGACCCGCCGGGCCTGCCCGGTGACCCCGACCGGGTCTTCGCCTCGATGGGCAACTACCTCTTCAGCACGAAGGTCCTGGTGGACGCGTTGCACCGGGATGCCGAGGACCCGCACTCGGTCCACGACATGGGTGGCTCGATCCTGCCGATGCTCACCGCGCGCGGACAGGCCCAGGTCTACGACTTCGACGAGAACCACGTGCCCGGCGAGACGTCCGTACAACACGGCTACTGGCGTGACGTGGGCACGCTCGACGCCTACTACGACGCCCACATGGACCTGCTCTCCGACAGACCGGCCTTCAGTCTCGACAACCGCCGCTGGCCCATCTACACCCACGCCGGTCCGCTGCCGCCCGCGCGGATCGTGGCCGGCGGGATCGCGAGCGAGTCGGTCATCAGCCCCGGCTGCGTGATCCGCGGCCAGGTCTCCCGGTCGGTCCTCTCGCCCGGCGTCGTCGTCGCCGAGGGGGCCGTCGTCCAGGGGTCGGTGCTGCACGACAACGTGCGGGTGGGGCGTGGGGCGATCGTGCGAGGAGCGATCCTCGACAAGAACGTCGACGTGCCTCCCGGGGCGGCGATCGGCGTCAACCAGGAGCGGGACCGGGAGTTCTACACGGTCTCCGGCAACGGTGTCATCGCCCTGGGCAAGGGCCAGCCGGTGCGCTGAGGAGCGGCCCGGCGTGTCCGGGCCGAGCCCGTCGGTTCGGGAGCCCAGGTTCTTCGGAGCCGAGGTTCAGGAACCGAGCCGGAACTCGGCCCGGATCCGCTTGCCCACCGGGACCGCCTCCGCCGTCACCCGGTCGCAGAGCGCCACCACGATCTCCATGCCGTGTCCGCCGAGCCGCGAGGGGTCGGGGGAGTACAGCACCGGCAGCGCGGTGCTGCTGTCGTAGACCGTGACACTCACACGCTCGGCGGTGCCCTCCAGCTCCAGGAGGTACGGGCCGTGGCTGTAGCGGTCCGCATTGGTGACCAGCTCGCTGACCGTCAGCATCAGATCGCTGCGGGTATGGGTCCCGAGCGGGGCGAACCACTCGGCCGCGAGCCGGGTCAGGAACCGGTCCGCCAGGGCGCGCGCCTGGGCGATGCACCCGGGCTCACCGTCGAACACCTCCGCCGTGAGCAGTACGTCGGTACAGGGGATGCCCGGTCCGGGTACGTCCGGCAGCGAAGCGGCCTGTTCGTTCATGTGCTCCAGCCAGGGCCCGGCGAGGGAGGTGAGAGTCGTTGTCACGGGGAGCCGTCTACCCGGGCCGGGGCATCCCACTCCTGGTGATTCCGGGGAATCCTCTCCCGGGCTCACGTACGCCCCGGAAGCCGTACCACCGTCACGAAGAACTCGTCGATCTGCCGGACCGCCGCGATGAACTGGTCCAGGTCGACCGGCTTGGTGACGTAGGCGTTGGCGTGCAGTTTGTAACTGCGCAGGATGTCCTCCTCGGCGGAGGACGTCGTCAGCACCACCACCGGGATGGTGGCCAGCTCCGCGTCGCTCTTGATCTGCTCCAGCACCTGACGGCCGTCGTACTTCGGCAGATTCAGGTCCAGCAGGATCAGGTCCGGCCGCGGAGCCCCGGCGTGCGGGCCGCGCCGGTAGAGGAAGTCCAGCGCCTCCTGCCCGTCGCGCACCACGTGCAGGGTGTTGCGGATCTTGTTGTCCTCGAACGCCTCGCGCGTCATGAGCTCGTCGCCGGGGTCGTCCTCCACCAGGAGAACCTCGATCGGCTGTACGGAACTGGTCACGTGGCATCTCCCGACGGGGCGGCGAGGAGGGCGGGAGCCAGGAGCTCCGCCGTGGTGTGCGTGGGGGCATCAGGACTGACGGGCAGGGTGAAGTGGATCAGCGTACCCTCACCCGGCTCCGGATCCAGCCAGATCCGGCCCCCGTGGAACTCGATGATCTTCCGGCAGAGCGAAAGCCCGATGCCGGTGCCGTCGTAGGCGTCCCTGGCGTGCAGCCGCTGGAAGATGATGAACACCTTGTCCGCGAACTCCGGCGCGATGCCGATGCCGTTGTCCGCCACCGTGAAGTGCCACAGCTCGTCCTCGCGGACGCACCCCACCGTGATCCGGCACGGTACGTCCTCGCGGCGGAACTTCACCGCGTTGCCGATCAGGTTCTGCCACACCATCGCCAGCGTCGTGGAGTCACCGAGGATCTCGGGCAGCTCTTCCTTCCGGACGATCTCCGCGCCCGCGTCCTCGATCGCCAGCGTCAGATTGGCGAGCGCGCGGTCGAGCCCGCGCTCCATGTCCACCGGCTGCCAGCTCTCGTGCACCCGGCCCACCCGCGAGAAGGTGAGCAGGTCGTTGATGAGCACCTGCATGCGCTTGGCGCCGTCCACCGCGAAGTCGATGTACTGCTTGCCGCGCGCGTCCAGTTCCTCGCCGTACCGCTTCTCCAGCAACTGGCAGAACGAGGCCACCTTGCGCAGCGGCTCCTGGAGGTCGTGCGAGGCCACGTAGGCGAACTGCTCCAGCTCCGCGTTGGAGCGCCGCAGCTCCTCCGTCTGCTCGGCGAGCAGGGTCTCGCGGCTCTTGGACTCGGCGAGCTCGTCCACCAGACGGACCCGCATGGACTCGACGGCCGTGGCCACCGACCGCACGTCCGAGGGGCCGCGTACGTCGATCTTCCCCTCGAACGCCCCCGACCTGACCTCGTCCGAAGCGGCCCGCAGCCGGTTCAGCGGCCTGCCGACCACCCGGTGGAAGAGCAGGCTCAGCGCGATCACGGAGGCGAGGAAGCCGGCGATCAGCGCGATGAGCACCCGGTCGCGGGTCGCGCGGGCGTCGTCCAGCTCTTCACGGGCGTGGTCGCGGGCCTTGTCCAGGTGATCCTGCTGAGCGCCGTAGAGAGCGCGCAGTGCGTCGAACTCCTTCTTGCTCTGGAGCAGCGGGGCCGACGCCTCGCTGGTGGGACCGCTGGCCCGCACCGCTCCGACCAGCGGCTCGGCCTGCGAGGTGCGCCACTTCTCGGCCGCCGACGCGATCCGGTCCAGGTCACCGGCGTACGGCTGCTCGGACCCGACCAGCTCCCGGACCCGGGCCAGCCGCTCCTTCTCGTCGCGCTGGCCCTGTTTGTACGGTTCGAGGAACGAGTCGTCGCCGGTGAGCACGAAGCCCCGGACGCCGGTCTCCTGGTTGAGCAGCGCGTTCTGCAGCTGGAAGGAGGCGGAGCGCGCCGGCTGGACCCGGTCGACCAGCTCCGTCGTCCGGGCGGACATCTCGTTGAGGACCACCGCGCCGATCACCAGGCACGTGACCACGACGACGACGAAGCCGCCCAGGATGAGGTGGACCCAGCTCTGCACCGACAGCCGTGAGGCGCCTCCAGCGCGTATGGGCTTCCTCGTGGAGTCAGCCATCGTTTCCTACCTTTCCCCAGCTCAGATGCAGTACGGCCACGTCGTCGGCGAGCCCGCCGTAGGGTGCGGCCCCGGCCGCGGCCCCCGCCACGAGGGCGTCGATGAACGGCCTGGCCGCCAGCGACGAGCAGCCCTGCGCCATCGCGAGGAGCCCCTCCTCGCCGAGACGGCTGTCGGGGCCCGTACGCCCCTCGAAGAGACCGTCGGTGAAGAGCACCAGACTGCTGTCCGGGCCCAGCGCCAGTTCGCTCTCCGACCAGTGCCGCGCGCCCGGCAGCAGCCCGAGCGCCATACCGGTCTCGGGCTCCACCCAGGAGACCTTGTCGCCCTCGCGCAGCAGCAGCCCGGGGTGACCGGCCCGCACGATGCCCACGCTTCTCCCGTCCGGCGGAAAGGTGAGCGTGGTGACCGTCGCGAAGAGGTGCGGGTCGGAACGCTCCGCCACCAGGATCTCTTCCAGAAGATTGGTCTGGTCGAGCGGGCTGGTGCCACAGAGCACCGCGGTACGCCAGGCCACCCGCAGACACACCCCGAGCGCGGCCTCGGCGGCGCCGTGGCCCGACACGTCCCCTATGACCGCGTGGACCGTGCCGTCCGCGGTCTGCACCACGTCGTAGAAGTCACCGCTCAGCAGTGCGTGGACCCGTCCCGGTTCGTAACGGGCCACTGCCTCGAAGCGGTCGTCCCGCAACAGCGGCACGGGCAGCAGCCCCCGCTCCAGGCGGGCGTTCTCCTGGGCCATCTGCTGATTCGCACGCAAGGCCGCCGAGGCCCGCTCCACCTGCTTGCGCTGGAGCGCGTACCGGATCGCACGGCCCAGCGCCTCCGGATCGAGCCGCCCCTTCGCCAGGTAGTCCTGGGCGCCACTGGCCACGGCCGAGAGGCCGGTGCCGGCCTCCGTCAGCCCGGTCAGCACCACGATGGCCGCGTCCCCGGACGCCTCCACGATCTGCGTCACGGCGTCGAGCCCGTGCACGTCGGGAAGGTGCAGATCCAGCAACACACAGACGGGGGTGCGGCAGGTCCGCAGGAACTGTCGTGCCTCCGCCAGCGTCTTGCACCAGGTGAGCGAGGGGTCCAGGTCGCTGTCGGAGAGCATCTCCTCGACCAGGAGGGCATCCCCGGCATCGTCCTCCACCAGAAGGATCACCGCGTCCATGCCCCAAACGGAGCCGTCCGCCGCGGCGACGGCCGTCGTCTGCTGAGCGGGAACCGTGGCGGGTCCTGCCTGAAGGACCGGCCCACCCCTCGTGGGCAGCTCGGTCACACTCCACCCCCTCGTAAGGAAGGCACGGGTCACCCCGCGCCGTGCCTGGAAGCATAAATGACCCACGCCCGGTGCCGGAGCGCCGGACGTGGGTCACGGAAGGACTCGCCGGAGCCTGTCCGGCGGCCGTCTCCCGGCTATGCCTCGACGGACATCCCGGCCCGCAGCCGCGCCACGATCCGGCTCAGCAGCCGCGACACGTGCATCTGCGAGACACCCAGCTCGGCACCGATCTGCGCCTGGGTCATCTCCTGCCCGAACCGCATCTGCACGATGCGGCGCTCGCGGTCGTCGAGCTGCTCCAGCAGCGGCGCGAGGGTGTGCAGGTTCTCGACGGTCTCCATCGCGGGGTCCCGCTCGCCCAGCATCTCCGCGTAGGCCCGCTGGTCCTGGCCGTCGTCACTCTCGGACGACGGGGTGTCCAGCGAACCGGCCGAGTAGCCGTTGGCGGCGACGAGCCCCTCGATGATCTCCTCCTCGGAGAGGTCGAGGTGGGCCGACAGCTCCTTCACCGTGGGGTCGCGGTCCAGCTGCGAGGAGAGCTGCTCCTTCGCCTTGGCCAGTTCGACGCGAAGCTCCTGGAGCCGGCGCGGCACGTGCACGGACCACGTGGTGTCGCGGAAGAACCGCTTGATCTCGCCCACGATGTACGGCACCGCGAACGTGGCGAACTCCACCTCGCGCGAGAGGTCGAACCGGTCGATCGCCTTGATCAGACCGATCGTGCCCACCTGGATGATGTCCTCGGTGTCGTCCCCGCCCCGGTTGCGGAACCGCGAGGCGGCGAACCGCACCAGTGAGAGATTCATCTCGATCAGTGTGTTGCGCGCGTACTGGTGCTCGCGGGTTCCCTCCTCCATCGTCTGGAGGCGGTCGAAGAAGATCTTCGACAGGGCCCGCGCGTCCTGCGGGGCCACCTTCCCGGCGTCTTCGATCCAGGGCAGTTCGTCCTGGTCGGCCCCCGTACCGACACCGGCAGGTGCCAGCGTCCCCGCCCGGTCGTGCCACGTTGCTGCCGTGGCGCCGGCTCCGGTGGTCCGCAGTGACATCGCCGTCATGGTGTCGCCCTCCCTGTTGCCATAGCTGTCGGTCCGGCGTCTGCCCGGGGATCCGGGACTCATGCCTGCCGATTTCAGAAAATTTTGCGGAGATCCCGTCGCTACCCCGAGCGGACCGGTGGGTGGGCCGCGTCACGGCCCCGGGCGGGGCCCGCCCCCGGTACGTACCGGGCCCCGCACACCCGGACGGAGGAGGCGCGCGCGCATGGCAGACTTGACCGGGTGTTTGGGCCCGCGACGACCAGTGGCCCGCGGGTCCAGGACGACAGAGGAAGCAGCATGACGGTGACAGAGGAAAGCCAGGGACTCGCGCCCGGGATCGAGGACTTCGGTCCCGGTATCGCTCCGGATCGGCTGGCCGTCTGCCTGAGCGTGCTGGACGAGCTCGACACCATCGACGTCGACCACCCGGACGCCATCAGGGTGCGACGGGCCACCGCCGGGATCTACCGGACCGTGAAGCAGCGCCGTCGCCAGGAGCGCCGCGCCGCCAAGACGGCCCACGACAAGTCGGTCACCGAGGCGACCGCCACCGGCTCCGCCGAGCGGATCGACGACGAGACGCAGGGCGTACTGCCCTCCTCCTCGGCGACCGCCGAGATCGCGGGCATCCTCCAGCGACCGCGGTCCTGCTACATCTGCAAGACCCGCTACACCGAGGTGGACGCCTTCTACCACCAGCTCTGCCAGGACTGCGCCCGCGAGAACCGGGCCCGGCGCGACGCGCGTACCGACCTCACGGGCCGCCGCGCGCTGCTCACCGGTGGCCGGGCGAAGATCGGCATGTACATCGCCTTGCGGCTGCTGCGCGACGGCGCGCACACCACGATCACGACCCGCTTCCCGAACGACGCGATCCGCCGCTTCAAGGCGATGCCGGACAGCGACGAGTGGATCCACCGCCTGAAGATCGTCGGCATCGACCTCCGCGACCCCGCCCAGGTCGTCGCGCTGGCCGACTCCGTGGCCGCCGAGGGCCCGCTGGACATCCTGATCAACAACGCGGCCCAGACGGTACGCCGTTCCCCGGAGGCGTACAGCGAGCTGGTCGCCGCCGAGTCGGCGCCGCTGCCCGCGGGCGCGCTGCCCCCGGCCGAGGTCATCGGCACCTTCGGCAGCGGCAGCGTCGACCGGGTGGCCGCACTGCCCGCCGCACGCAAGGAGGGGCTGACCGCCGACGACGTCACAGGTCTGGCTCTGGTCACCGGGTCCGCCTCGCCGGCGCGCATCGCGGCCGGCACGGCCATCGACGCGGGCGGACTCGTACCCGACCTGCACCACACCAACAGCTGGATCCAGACGGTGGAGGAGGTCGAGCCGATCGAACTCCTGGAGGTGCAGCTGTGCAACTCCACCGCGCCGTTCATCCTCATCAGCCGGCTGCGTCCGGCGATGGCCGCCGCCGCGGGCCGGGCGTACGTCGTGAACGTCTCCGCCATGGAGGGCGTCTTCAGCCGCGGCTACAAGGGAGCGGGCCACCCGCACACCAACATGGCCAAGGCTGCGCTGAACATGCTGACGCGCACCAGTGCCCAGGAGATGTTCGAGAAGGACCGCATCCTGATGACGGCCGTCGACACCGGCTGGATCACCGACGAGCGCCCGCACCCCGACAAGATGCGGCTGGCCGAGGAGGGCTTCCACGCCCCGCTCGACCTGGTGGACGGCGCAGCCCGCGTCTACGACCCGATCGTGCGTGGCGAAGCGGGCGAGGAGCTCTACGGCTGCTTCCTGAAGGACTACGCGCCCGCGGGCTGGTGAGACCGGGCGCCCGCGAAGACACCAGGCGCCCGCGCGAGGTCACAGGACGGCCGTACTCCGACCCGGAGTGCGGCCGTCCTGCCGTCCCGGCCTTCTCACGCGTCCCAGCCTGCCCCGGAGCCCCCGCCGCAGCCCCGCTGAGCGCTTTCTTTTGGCCGAAAGTGACCCAGGGCACACGTTCTGTCGAGCGGGATGGCGCTCATTTGGTTACGCTGGGGCGAACGGACGGCACCGAGGGATCCGACGAAGCTTCCTCGACCGTTCTGGGACAGGTCTGCAACCAGACCGTCGTCCTGCCCCGTACCGGCGCCACCGCGACCGTATGCCCATGCCCTTGCCCCTGCCTGCGGCGGTCCACGGTGGAAAGCCGCGGTACCCCGACTGCCGGGGGTTACGCGACGCGAAGGAGTGCGCGGTGACACCTGAACTGACGACCGACGAGAAACGACCGGCCGAGCGAAGCGAAAGCCGGGCCCGTAGGCCCGAGAAGCTTCTGAACATCGAGGTCTGGGCCAGGTCGGCCCCGATCCGGCTGGCCGGATACGAGGACGACCTCGCCGAACCGCACATCCTGCCCGGCATCGACTGACCCCCGGCCGCCCTCCGCGCCAGAGCCCGGTCCCACCCCCTCGGGCGGGACCGGGCTCTCGCACGTCCGGGGTGCGCTCACCCGGGATCCTCCGGAGGGCGGAGCGGCACCGGGCGGATCACCGGGCGCATGAACTCCCGCACGTAGGTGCGGTGCCACCACCGGCCGGTGCTCCGCAGCTCGGCCGCGTCGGTGAAGCGGTACCGGTACACCGACGCGCGCACCTGGGCGGGCGGCCCGTCGGGGAAGGGGTTGTGGCCCAGCAACCGCAGGGTGTCCCGGTCGCCGCGCAGCAGCCGTTCCGTGAACGGGCCGAACCAGGCACGGGCGTACGCGGGGGAGAGCGCGGCGAACCACATCATCCAGTCGAGCCGCAGATGGTACGGCGCGAACTGGCGGGGAAGACGCCCCGGATCCCCGGGCTTCCCCCGGAATCCGTACTCCCGCCAGCGGGTCCCCGGGTGGATCACCATGTCGTCCGTTCCCTCGACGACGACTTCGAGCCGCACCCTGCTGATGCTGCCGAACGCGCCGTAGGTGTTGACCAGATGGAGCGGGTCGTAGGAGCGGTTCATCACCTGGCGGCGGGAGAGCAGATTGCGGGCCGGCCGGTAACCGAGCACCAGGAGAAGGGCGGTGACCGCGCAGACCACGATCTCGTACCAGAGCGGGGCGCCGGGAAGGGGCCGGTAGGGGCCCGCGAGCGGGGACCAGTCGATCGCCGGGAGCGCGAGGGTGACCGTGAGCCAGTTCAGCCAGGCGAAGTTGCCGGAGAGGATCAGCCACAGCTGGGTGACGATCATGACGGCCGCCGCCACGCTCGCCACCGGCTGAGGTGTGAACAGCAGGAAGGGGAGGAGTAGTTGGGTGACATGGTTGGCGGCGACCTCCACCCGGTGCACGGGCGCCGGCAGATGGTGGAAGAACCAGCTGAGCGGACCCGGCATCGGCTGCGTCTCATGGTGGAAGTCCAGGCAGGTCAGCCGGCGCCAGCACTCGTCCCCGCGCATCTTGATGAGACCGGCCCCGAACTCCACCCGGAACAGCAGCCAGCGCGTCATCCAGAGCAGCATGACCGGCGGCGCCGTCCGCTCGTTGCCGAGGAAGATCGCCAGGAACCCCGTCTCCAGCAGCAGTGACTCCCAGCCGAAGCCGTACCAGACCTGCCCGACCTGCACGATCGAGAGGTACAGGACCCAGGGCAGCGCCCACAGGAGAAGGGCACCCCACAGCGGCAGCAGGCCGTCCAGCCCGGCCAGGAGCGCGACGGAGACCGTGCAGCCCGACCATGCGACGGCGGCGAAGAAGCGGTCCGAGTAGTGGAGCCGGAAGAGCCCGGGAGCGGTGGTCCAGCGCGTGCGCCGCAGCAGTTCGGGCACCGGCAGCATGCCCCGCTCGCCGATCAGCGCGCGGAACTGGAGGGCAGCGGTGAGGAACGCGGTGAGATAGACGGCGGCGAGAGCCCGCTGGAAGATCAGCCTGCTCAGCCCGTAGTCGTCCGCGGTGAACCAGTCCACCGGCGTCATTATCGGCCGACCCGGCCCCGCGCCGCGTGACCGACGCGGCGCTCGCGAGGACCTGGCCCGCTCAGCCCGCGGCGGCGATGCGGCGCAGCGTCCGCCCCAGGCGTCGGACGTAGCGCCGCTGGAACACCCTGACGAGCGGTCCGGCCAGGCGGGTGTACCAGAGGGCGGGCCGGGAGAACGCCGTGACGGCGAACCAGACGGTCCCGTCGTCCGCGAGTTCGACCGCGAAGGACTCCTCACCCCTCTCCGGATGGCCGGCGAGTGTTCCGTACGCGAAGCCGATGCGCTCTCGGGTGTACTCGGCCCAGATCACTTCGCAGGGAGCCACGAAACGCAACGGCCCGACCCGCAGGGTCACTTCGACAAAACCGCCTGCCTCGGCGCGGTCGGCGGACGCGTCGACGAGGGTCCCGGCGGCACGATGCATGCGCCACTCGGTCACCGCCGCCCCGGCGGCCTCGAACGCGGCCCGGCCCCCGCCGATCCGGGCGCGGTGGCGCAGATGGTCGTACCCGTGCGGCAGTGGGTCCGTGCGGGTGGCGCCGATCTCCGGGTAGGTGAAAGTGCTCACCGGTCGTCCCTCCGATGTGTACGCCCGCCGACCTTGATGCCGCGGACATGACGTCGAGCCCGAGGCCCAGCGTAGTGCCTGGTTTGAACGTGTTCAAGGCTGCGCCGGGCGGCCGTATCCCGGCTTGCGACCGGTGCGGAGGTGCGTCAGACATGAGGGGACCCACCACCCCCGTACGTACTGGCAGGAGAGCACCGTGCGCTCGTCCCGACGACTTCCGTATGCCCTGTCCGCCGTGGTCTCCGTGGCCGCTCTCTCCGCGACCGGGTGTTCCGGCGCGCCCGGCGCGGCCCGGCCCGCGGCGGCGACCGCCGGGCACGAGGTGGTGCTCCAGCCGGCCGCCGCCCGGGGACCGGCGCCCTTCACCCGGTCCACGGCGGGAGCGGTTCCCGGGGCCGAGGAGGGGCAGCCGCTGCCGGCGAACGGCGCTCCCGCCGCCGCCCCGGCCGTCCACACCGTCACGGGTGACGCGGCGGGACTCTACGGAGGTGTCCGGAACACGCCCAGTTGCGATGTGGCGGCGCAGGCCGACCTGCTGACCGAGGACTCCGGCCGGGCGCGGGCCTTCGCGGCGGTGGCGGGCATCGAGGCGGTGCAGATCCCCGGCTACCTGCGGGCGCTGACTCCGGTGGTGCTGCGGGCCGACGTCCGGGTCACCGACCACGGGTTCGACGGGGGCGCCCCCACCAGATTCCAGGCCGTGCTCCAGTCGGGTACCGCCGTGATGGTCGACAGCCGGGGGCTGCCACGGGTGCGGTGCGCCTCCGGTGATCCGCTCGCACCCGCGGTACCCCTCACCGGGCGGGTCGCCGACAGCGGTGAGCGCTGGGCCGCGTACGCCCCGGAGCGGGTCCTGGACGTCGCCCCCAGCACACGCGTACTGGAGAGCCTGGTCATCGCGGATCTCGTGGAGCGGACATGGATCGAGCGGCCGGTCGGAGAGGGCACCGAGGACAAGAACCCCGCCGCCCCGCCTGCGGCCGACCCGGGTGACGGCTTCTTCCCCTTCTCTCCCGACGTGTCACCGCAGGGGCCTGACGGTACGGCGGACTCGGGCGTCCGCGACCCCGGTTCGCCGGACTCCTCGGACGCGCCCGCCGACGGCCTGCCGGAGTTCACCGAGGACACCGCTGCCGACGGTCTGCCGGACTTCACGAGTGAGGCTCCCGCCGATGATCTGCCGGACTTCACGGGCGACACCGCCGTGGACGGCCTTCCGGACTTCACGGGCGACGTGGACGAGGGGCCCGGCCTTCCGGACTTCACGGGCGACGTGGACGAGGGGCCCGGCCTTCCGGACTTCACCGGGGACGCGTACCCGGACCTGCCCGACTTCACCGACGGCGAGGGCTCCTCGGTCCAGGGCGGCGCCGGTGGCCCGGGCGGAGGGGGGCCGGAGACGTCCACCGCGTGACCGGCGGAGGCCGCGCCGCCGTGCTCGGACCCGCTCCCGCCGTGACCCGCTCGAAGAATCCGACAAATGGTGGCAAAGTGGCCGACATGGATGATCGGGTAGCGGGTGCCCTGTCACTCCCGGAAGACTGGCCCGCCCACCCGGACCTCAGCCTCGCCCTGAACCGTATGGGCAGCTTCGACTGGGATCTGGACAGCGGCCTCATGCACATGGACCAGCCCGCACTCGACGTGTTCGATCTGCGGGCCGAGGAGTACGACGACCGGCCCACCTCTCTCGCCCTGCGGGTGCCCGAGGATGAAGGTGCCCGTCTCGACGCCATGGTCTCCCAGGCGCTGGAAGCCGGGCGGGAGAGCTACGGCGCCTACTTCCGCTGCCGGCTCCGTGACGGCTCGCTGCGCTGGACCCACACCCAGGGGTTCATCCGCCGCGACGCGGAAGGCCGCCCCCGCCGCATCCTCGGTATCGTCCGGGACGCCTCCCAGGAGCTGGCGGACTCCGCCGCACGCCAGGAGCTGGACGAGGAACGACGTCGGCGGACCAGTCTGGTGCAGGCGACCTCCGCGGCACTTGCGCACGCCCGTACGGTGGCGGACGTCATCGACGTGCTCAAGAACTCGCGTGGCCTGGCCCACCTGGGGGCCACCAGCCTCGTCATGGGGCTCCTGGAGGCCGGGCGCATCCACCTGGTGGCGGACGGGCCGGAGGGGTCGTTCGTGCCGGGCACCCGCTACACGCGGGTGGACGAGCGGTACCCGATGAGCGAGGTGCTGCGGACTCTGGACCCCCGGTTCATCGAGACCTCCGACGACTTCGCCGCCTCCTACCCCGAGCTCTGGTCCCAGGTCGGCCACCTCGGCATCACCTCCGCCGCCTATCTGCCACTGATCGCCCAGGGCCGCCCCATCGGCGCGCTCGGCCTGCTGTACGACGACCGCTCGGGATTCGCCGCCGACGAGCGCAACCTCCTGGTCGCCCTGGGCAGTTCCATCGCGCAGAGCCTCCAGCGCGCGATGCTCTACGAACAGGAACACGACCTCGCCGAGGGGCTCCAGCAGGCGATGCTGCCGCGCCGCATCCCGGAGGTGCCGGGCGCGCAGGTCGCCGTCCGGTACCGCTCCGCCCGGATGGGGCGCGACATCGGAGGCGACTGGTACGACGTCGTCCCGCTTCCCGGCGGCCGGGTCGGCGCGGTCATCGGGGACGTCCAGGGGCACGACACCCACGCGGCGGCCGTGATGGGGCAGCTCAGGATCGTGCTGCGCGCCTACGCGGCCGAGGGGCACAGCCCCGCCACGGTCATGGCCCGTGCCTCCGTCTTCCTGCACGAACTGGACACCGACCGCTTCGCCACCTGCATCTACGCCGAGGTGGACCTGACCACCGGCGTGATGCAGATGGTCCGGGCCGGACACATGGAGCCGCTGGTCCGGGACCCCGACGGCAGCTGCCACAAGCTGTTCGTCGAGGGCGGCCTCCCGCTCGGGCTCTCCGCCGAGTTCGGTCGCCTGGACTATCCGGTGAGCACCGTCGAACTCGACCCCGGGCAGACGCTGGTGTTCTACACGGACGGCCTGGTGGAACTGCCCGACATCGACTTCGACGCCGGGATGCGGCTGCTGACCGACATGGTGCGCAAGGGGCCGCAGGACATCCGGCGGCTGGCCGACCAGCTCTGCGAGGCGGTCGACGAATACGGCGGCGAGGACGACGTGGCGGTCCTGCTGCTGCGGCGCGACGCGGCGCCCACGCCGCAGCCCGGCGGGCGGCTCCGGCAGCACGTCGCCCAGAACGACGCCGATGCCCTGAGTTCGGCCCGGCACATGATCAGGGCCGCGGTCCGTGCCTGGGGCGCCAGGGAGCGCGCGGACGAGATCGAACTCGCCGCCGACGAACTGATCACCAACGCCCTGATGCACACGGACGGCGGGGCCATCGTCACCATCCGGATCCTCGCCGGAGGCGAGCGCAGGCTGCGGGTGGACGTGGAGGACCGTTCCAGCGCGCTGCCGCGTCGCCGTGACGCGGGGGAAGCCGGAGTCTCGGGCCGCGGGCTGATGCTCGTGGACCGGCTGGCCGACGTCTGGGGGGTGGAGTCCCGGGGCGGCGGCAAGTGCGTCTGGGGGGAGTTCCTCATCCCCGAACGGTTCGAGCGGGCGGGCCGGCCCGAACGCCGGGAGCACCACGAGCTTCCCGACCGGCCCGCCGATGGCGCCCGGCCCGAGGGGCCTGGGCGGTACGGCCCGCCCCGTCGGTCCTGAGCTTCGAAGCTGACAAGGCGCAGTCGATTTTACGAGTCCGTGAATGAATTCCGCCGACTACTGCACGGTAGCGGAACGTAACATGTCCATTCTTGACCGTAACCGACCGCCATGGGTTGACTGGGGTCGTACGGCGTTCCGGCTCCTGCCCCGATGACATGAGGACCCCCATGGGTACCGAACTGCTCGCCCCCCTCGATCTGGCCTTCTGGCACCTGGAGTCCGAGGCCCACCCGATGCATCTGGGCGCGCTCGCGGTCTTCTCCCCGGTGCCCGGTGGTCCTCGGCAGGACGTGCTGGAGCTGCTCCGCGAGCGGGCGGCGGCCGTCCCCCGGCTCCGGATGCGGGTACGGGACGTCCTGCTGCCCCTCGGTGGCGCGGCCTGGTCCGCCGACAAGGACTTCGACGTCCGCCGCCATGTGCACCGTGCCGCGCTGCCGGCGGGCGACTTCATGGCGGCGGCGACCTCGCTCGCGGGCGATCTGATGGAACGCCCGATCGCCCGGGGGCTGCCTCCCTGGGAGATGTACCTGCTGGAGACCGGGCCGGGAGACGGCCCGTTCGCCGTTCTCGTGAAACTGCACCACGCGCTGGCCGACGGCATGCGCGCCGTCGCGATCGGCGCGGGCATCTTCGACGAGATCGCCGCCGTCGCCTCCCGTCGCGCGACGGCCGTGCGACGCGCCCCCCTGCCGCCGCGATCCTGGATGCCCGGCCCCCGGGAGGTCGCCGGTCTCGCGCTCGGCCGCCTCGAAGAAGTCGGCCGGGCGCTGGGGGTGGGGGCGTCGGTGGTGCGAGCGAGCCGGCTGGCGCCGGGTGGGTCCGGCGCTCTGGCGGCGGGCTCCAGCGGCACCCGGCGGCTCGTCACGGCCGACCTGGACGCGGAAGCGGTACAGCGCGTCCGCAGGGCCGAGGGCGGTACGGCCAACGACGTGCTGCTCGCCGTCGTCGCCGGGGCGCTGCGGCGCTGGATGACCGGACGCGGCGAGGAGCTGCCCGGCGACGACCCCCGGGCCCTGGTGCCCGTCTCGCGCCGGCGCCCGGGCGGGGCCGCCCAGAGCGGCAACCGGCTCTCCGCCTACCTCCTCGGCCTGCCGGTCTCCGAACCGGACGCCCGCCGCCGGCTGCGGGCGGTACGCGTCGCGATGGAGCGCAACAAGGCCGCCGGCCCGCTGAAGGGCGCGGGAGCCGTCGCCGTACTGGCCGACCGGCTGCCGCCGCTGGCCCACCGCTTTGGTGCTCCCCTCGCCGGGAGCGCGGCCCGGATGCTCTTCGACCTCCTGGTCACCAGCGTTCCACTGCCCCGCGCCGAACTGTCACTGGGCGGCTGCCCCCTGCGCTCCCTCTACCCGATGGCCCCGCTGGCCCGGGGGCAGTCGCTTGCCGTGGCGCTCTCCGCCTACGGCGGGCGGGTGCAGGTCGGGCTGGTCGCCGACGGCAGGGCGCTGCCCGATCTCGACCTGCTCGGGGCGGCGATGACCGAGGAGCTGGCGGCGCTCCAGGAACTCGCCGGGGCGCCCCTGACAGTACGCGATCGAGCGGAGTGATCGGACTGATCGTGGGCGAAAAGAGAAAATGATCCAAGCCGACCCGGTTGACTTGCTCCAGTGATCCGATGAATATTCGCTCTGTACGGTAAAGCGATCATTCAGCAAGGACGGCAGGGCATGCGGCGCAGCACACTCGGACGTACCGCCGTCGAGGTCACCGAACTGTCCTTCGGGGCGGCGGCCATCGGCAATCTCTTCAGCGCCGTCGACCCCGAACAGGCGGCTCACGCGGTGGACGCCGCGTGGGACGAGGGCGTCCGGCACTTCGACACCGCTCCGCACTACGGCCTCGGCCTCTCCGAGCGGCGGCTCGGCGCCGCACTGCGGTCCCGGCCCCGCTCCTCGTACACCCTCTCCACGAAGGTCGGACGGATCCTCGACCCGCTGCCGGCCGGGACACCGGTGCCGGACGGGCTCGACGACGGGTTCGCCGTTCCGGTGACGCACCGCCGCCGCTGGGACTTCAGCGCGGACGGAGTGCGCAAGTCCATCGAGGACAGCCTGCTGCGCCTCGGCCTCGACCGCGTGGACGTGGTCTACCTGCACGACCCGGACGACCACGCGGAGGCTGCCTTCGGCGAGGCGTACCCGGCCCTCGAACGCTTGCGCGGCGAAGGCGTCGTCGGCGCGATCGGCGCCGGAATGAACCAGACGGCCCTGCTCACCCGCTTCCTGCGGGACACCGACGTCGACGTCGTGCTCTGCGCCGGCCGCCACACCCTGCTCGACGGCAGCGCGCTGGACGAGCTGCTGCCCGAGGCCGAGGCCCGGGGGCGCAGCGTCGTGGTCGGCGGGGTCTTCAACTCGGGCCTGCTCGCGGACCCGCGCCCCGGCGCCCCGTACGACTACGCGACCGCCCCCGCCGAGCTGCTCGAACGCGCCCTGCGCATGAAGGCCGTCACCGAGGCGCACGGCGTCCCGCTGCGCGCCGCCGCCCTGCACCACTCCCTCGCCCACCCGGCGGTCGCCAGCGTGCTGGTCGGTACCCGCTCGCCGGCCGAGGTGCGTGACGCCGCCGCCCTGCTGCGCACTCCGCTGCCCGCCGCGCTCTGGGACGACCTGCGCTCCGCAGGGCTCCTCCCGGCCCCCGGCGCGCCCACCGGGGAGCGGTGACCATGACCGATCCCGCAGCGGTCGTCGACGCCCACCACCACGTCTGGGACCTCGCCGTGCGCGCCCAGGAGTGGATCACCGGCGAGGAGCTCGCCCCCATCCGGCGCAGCTTCACCCTCGCCGACCTGGAACCCGAGGCACGGGCGGCGGGGGTGGGTGCCACCGTCCTCGTCCAGACCGTCTCCGTCGCCGAGGAGACGCCCGAGTTCCTGGCCCTCGCCCACGGCAGCGACCTCGTCGCCGGCGTCGTCGGCTGGACCGACCTCACCGCCCCCGACGTCGCCGACACCCTCGCCGCACTCCGGGCCCTGCCCGGTGGTGACCGGCTGGCCGGCATCCGCCACCAGGTACAGGGCGAGAGCGACCCGGACTGGCTGCTCCGCCCCGACGTGCAGCGCGGCCTGGCCGCCGTCGCCGACGCCGGTCTCGCCTACGACCTGATCGTCCGGCCCCACCAGCTGCCCGCCGCGACGGCCGCCGCCGCCCTGCTGCCCGGGCTCACCTTCGTACTCGACCACGCCGGGAAGCCGCCCGTAGCCCAGGGGCACCTCCAGCCCTGGGCCGACGACCTGCGCGCGCTGGCCGCGCTGCCCAACACGGTCTGCAAACTCTCCGGCCTGGTCACCGAGGCGGATCCGCACCACTGGACCGTGGACGACCTGCGCCCCTACACCGACGTCCTGCTCGACCGCTTCGGACCTGGCCGACTGATGTTCGGCTCGGACTGGCCGGTGTGCCGGCTCGCCGCCACGTACGAGGAGGTCCTCGGGGCGGCGCGCACGCTCACCGCCGACCTCTGTGAGGACGAGCGCGCCGCAGTCTTCGCGGGGACGGCGACCCGGGTCTACCGGCTCGGCTGAACCTCCCCGCCGTCGCGGCCGGACGGACGGCGGCCCGGCCAGCGGTGGCCGACCGTCCGGAGCCTGCGGCAGGCTGGACACATGCCCGAGCTGCCGGAAGTCGAAGCCCTGCGGGTCTTTCTCGGCGATCACCTGGTCGGCAGGGAGATCGTCCGCGTCCTCCCGCTCTCCGTGAACGTGCTCAAGACGTACGATCCGCCACCCGCCGCGCTGGAAGGGACCACCGTCACCTCGGTGGACCGGCACGGCAAGTTCCTCGACATCGGCGCGGGCCCACTCCACCTCGTCACCCATCTGGCCCGGGCCGGCTGGCTCCAGTGGCGTGAGTCCTTCCCCGCCAAACCGCCCGGGCCCGGCAAGGGGCCGCTCGCCCTGCGTACCGTCCTCGACGGCGGCGACGGCTTCGACCTCACCGAGATGGGCAGCAAGAAGCGGCTCGCCGTGTACCTGGTCCGCGACCCGATGGAGGTTCCCGGCATCGCCCGGCTCGGGCCCGACCCGCTGGCCCCGGACTTCGACCGGGACGCCTTCGCCGCCCTGCTCTCCGGGGAACGCCGCCAGATCAAGGGCGCGCTCCGCGACCAGTCGCTGATCGCGGGCATCGGCAACGCCTACAGCGACGAGATCCTGCACGCCGCGAAGATGTCCCCGTTCAAGCGCACCGCCGACCTCGGCGACGACGACATCAGCCACCTCCACACGGCCTTGCGCACCACCCTGGAGGAAGCCGTCGCGCGCAGCAGCGGGGTCGCCGCCGGCAAGCTCAAGTCCGAAAAGCGCAGCGGGATGCGCGTCCACGGACGGGCGGGGGAGCCCTGCCCGGTCTGCGGGGACACCGTGCTGGAAGTGTCGTTCAGCGACTCCTCGCTCCAGTACTGCCCCACCTGCCAGACCGGCGGGAAGCCGCTCGCCGACCGCAGGACCTCACGCTTCCTCAAGTGAGAGGAGTGCGCCCGAGGGCTGTCCCGCGATTCGTGGCGGAGCGGGGCGCGGCGCCGGATGCGGTGCATCGCAAGGCGGAGGAGTGTCCGCATACGGATGTATGCGGACACTCCGGCAACGCGGCGAGGCGCCGGGCCTGTCGTCGCGCACCCGCCGGGAATCGCCGGGACAACCCTCAGGCGTACACCGCCTACACTCCGGCCTCATGCTGCGCGTACTCGCCGTCGACGACGAAGAACCGGCCCTCGAGGAACTCCTCTACCTCCTGCGCGCCGACCCCCGCATCCACAGCGCCGAAGGCGCCACCGGCGCCACCGACGCGCTGCGCCGCATCGGCGCCGCCGTCGACGCGGGACCCGAGGACCCCGAGGCGATCGACGTCGTCTTCCTGGACATCCACATGGCCGGGCTCACCGGTCTCGACGTCGCCCAGTTGCTGGGCGGATTCGCCGCGCCCCCGCTCATCGTCTTCGTCACCGCCCACGAGGGCTTCGCCGTACACGCCTTCGACCTCAAGGCCGTCGACTACGTGCTCAAGCCCGTACGCCGCGAACGCCTCGCCGAGGCCGTACGCCGCGTCGCCGAACAGGTGGGGGAGCGCACCGCGCCCGTGCACGACGCCGGCGGCGACCCCGTGCAGGTCGAACTGGGCGGTGTGATCCGGTTCGTGCCCGTCGAGGACATCGCGTACGCCGAGGCCCAGGGCGACTACGCCCGTCTGCACACCGACACCGGCAGCCATCTCGTGCGGATTCCGCTCACGACGCTGGAGGAACGCTGGCGCTCCCGGGGCTTCGTCCGCATCCACCGCCGCCACCTCGTCGCGCTCGCCCGCATCGACGAACTCCGCCTGGACGCGGGCGCCATGAGCGTGCGCATCGGTGGCGCGGAACTCGCCGTGAGCCGCCGCCACAGCCGCGCCCTGCGCGATCTGCTGATGCGTCAGGGCAGTCGCTGACCAGGGCGTGTTTCGAAAGTCCCGCCTGTCCGGCGGCGCCTGGCACGCACGCTCGCCGCGTTGCCCGGATCGCCCCGGTACTGGTACATCCAGTATCGGGGCGTCCTTGCGCCGTGCGGGCGTACGTGCGGCACGGCGCCGGCCCCGCCCTCCGGGCGGACGGCGCCACCTTCGGGACGCGCCCCGGTGCCGCGCCGGCCGAAGCCCCTTCCCAGCCGCGCCCCGCGCGCCCTAAACTCCCCGCTCATGTCCGCAGAGCCCACGCCCCGGCGCGAGGTCGTGACGGGAGTACCCCGGAGGGTGCGTCCGCTGCCGCGCCACCGCACCCAGTCCGAGATCGACGAGCAGACCGCCCTCGGCGGAGCGTACGTACGCTCGCTGGTGCGCAGCCAGCTCCGCGCCGGGCTCACCGCCTTCGCCGCCCTCGCGCTCGTCGCCGGCACCCTTCCACTCGTCTTCACCACCCTGCACAGCGGCGCGGTCGTCTGGGCCGCCCTCGGGTTCGCCGTCTACCCCCCGATCACCCTCCTCGCCTGGTGGTACGTACGCCGGGCCGAACGCAACGAACGGGACTTCGCCCGGCTCGTGGAAGGCCGCCCCGCCCCGTGAGGAACCCCGCAGTCCCCTCGCCCGCCCTCTTCCTCCCCCGCTCCGGCGAAGGGCGCGCCGAACGGTGAACGCGCCCGACCACACGGCGTCCTGGGTGGCGGTCGCCCTCGTCGTCCTCGCCACAGTGCTCGTCGGCGGACTCGGCCTTCGGATCTCCCGCACCACCTCCGACTTCTACGTCGCCTCCCGCACCGTCCGCCCCCGCCTGAACGCGGCGGCGATCAGCGGGGAGTACCTCTCCGCCGCCTCCTTCCTCGGCATCGCCGGGCTGGTGCTGGTGCACGGTCCCGACATGCTCTGGTACCCGGTCGGCTACACCGCCGGTTATCTGGTGCTCCTCTTCTTCGTCGCGGCCCCGCTGCGCCGCTCGGGGGCGTACACCCTGCCGGACTTCGCCGAAGGACGCCTCGAATCGCGCCAGGTGCGCCGCCTGGTCAGCGTGTTCGTCGTCGGCGCGGGCTGGCTCTACCTCGTCCCCCAGCTCCAGGGGGCCGGGCTCACCCTGCAGATCCTCACCGGCGCCCCCGGCTGGCTCGGGGACGTCCTCGTCGCCTCGGTGGTGGTGGTCGCGGGCGCGGCGGGCGGGATGCGGTCGATCACCTTCGTCCAGGTCTTCCAGTACTGGCTGAAGCTGACCGCACTGCTGGTCCCGGCGCTCTTCCTGGTGCTCGCCTGGCAGGGCGACGGGCGCCCGGCCGTCACCTTCGGCGGGCAGCACGCCGTCTTCCGTGCCGACCACCCGCTGTACGCGACCTACGGGCTGATCGTCGCCACCTTCCTCGGCACCATGGGGCTCCCGCACGTCGTCGTCCGCTTCTACACCAGCCCCAACGGCCGCGACGCGCGCCGCACCACCGTCGCCGTACTCGCCCTGGTCGGCCTCTTCTACCTGCTGCCCCCCGTCTACGGAGCGCTGGGGCGCCTGTACGCCCCCGAACTGCGGCACGGCGGCGAAGCCGACGCGGCCGTACTGCTGCTGCCCGCGCGGGTCATCGGCGGGCTCGGGGGCGACCTGCTGGGCGCGCTGATCGCCGGGGGAGCGTTCGCCGCGTTCCTCTCCACCGCCTCCGGCCTGACCGTCGCCGTGGCCGGGGTCATCACCCAGGACGTCCTGCCGCAGCGCGGCGTGCGCTACTTCCGGCCCGCCACCGTCCTCGCCATCGCCGTGCCGCTGGCCGGGTCGCTGCTCGTCAGCAGGGTGCCGGTGGCCGACGCGGTCGCGATGGCCTTCGCCGTCTCCGCCTCGTCCTTCTGCCCCCTGCTGGTACTGGGCATCTGGTGGCGCCGGCTCACCCCGCCGGGAGCCATCGCCGGACTGCTGCTCGGCGGCGGCTCGGCGCTGCTCGCCGTGGCGATCACCGTGAGCGGGGCCGTACGGCCACCCGGCTGGCCCCACGCGCTGCTGGCCTGGCCCGCCGTGTGGTCGGTGCCGGTCGGCTTCCTCGCGATGGTCCTCGTCTCGCTCGCCACCCCGGGGCGCGTACCCCCGGGCACCAACGCGGCGATGACCCGCTTCCACCTGCCGGAGGCACTGACCGCGGGGAGGGACCGATGACCGCGGCAGGGATCGCCGTACTCGCCGTGATGGCCGCCCTGCTGGCCGGATCGGCCTTTCTCCTCGGCCGCCGCACCGTCCGCCCCGTGCGGCCCAGCGATGTCGGCACCCCCGTCGAACACGCGACCTTCGAGACCTTGCACACCGCGTCACTGGCCGCACCCCCGCTGCGGGCCGGACTGACCGAGGACAGCGCCCGACGCTCCGCCCGCCGGCTGCGCTCCCTGCTGGGTACCGACGCGCTCTGCCTCACCGACCGGGAACGGGTACTCGTCTGGGACGGCGCGGGACACCACCACGGCCCGGACGTGATGGAGCAGGTCAAGGAGCTCCTGGAGAACGGCCGCGGCACCGCCTTCACCACCGACTGCGGCGATCTCGACTGTCCGCTGCGCTGGGCGGTGGCCGTACCGCTCACCGTCGACCACCGGGTGCTCGGCGTGCTCGTCGCCCACGCGCCGCGCGAGTCCGCGGTGCTGGCGCGCGCGGCGGGCGAGGTCGCCCGCTGGGTCTGCGTACAGCTCGAACTCGCCGAACTCGACCGCTCGCGGACCAAGTTGATCGAGGCTGAGATCAAGGCGCTGCGCGCCCAGATTTCCCCGCACTTCATCTTCAACTCGCTCGCCGCCATCGCGTCGTTCGTCCGCACCGACCCCGAGCAGGCACGCGAACTACTGTTGGAGTTCGCCGACTTCACTCGCTACTCCTTCCGCCGGCACGGCGACTTCACCACCCTCGCCGACGAACTCCACTCCATCGACCAGTACCTGGCGCTCGTACGAGCCAGGTTCGGCGAGCGGCTCGCGGTCACCCTGCAAGTGGCGCCCGAGGTGCTGCCCGTCGCCCTGCCTTTTCTCTGCCTCCAGCCGCTCGTCGAGAACGCCGTCAAACACGGGCTCGAAGGGGCCGTCACCCGCAGCCGGATCACCATCTCCGCCCTGGACGCGGGCTCCGAGGCCGAGGTCGTCATCGAGGACGACGGCACCGGCATGGACCCCGAAAGGCTGCGGCAGATCCTGCGCGGCGAGGGTGGCGCCTCGACCGGCATCGGACTGCTCAACGTCGACGAGCGGCTGCGCCAGGTGTACGGCGACGACTACGGGCTCGTGATCGAGACCGGCGCCGGAGCGGGCATGAAGATCACTCTGAGGTTTCCCAAGTACCGCGCCGGGGTCCACGGTTCCTGACACGACGGCGCGCCGTTGAACCGACGGCCGATGATCCACGTGGGCAGGGGTGAGTGGATTCGTCGAGCAGATACGAGGTTGCGATGACCGCCGGTCCGGCCGAGAACCCGCATGTGAGGCTCCTGCTCGGTGCCTACGTGCTCGACGCGTTGTCCGAGCGGGAAGCGTGCGAGGTCTCGCTTCACCTGCTCCTCTGCGACGGGTGCGCCGCCGCGGAGACGGAGTTGCTGCGGACTCCCGGCTTCCTCGCCCTGCTGACCGAGCAGGACCTGCTGGAGTAGCCGGGCAGACCGCGCTGGAGCAGCCGGAGGGCGTAGTAGGAACGCGACTTGACGGTGCCCGGCGGTATGCCGAGCACCTCGGCCGTCTCCCCGACGCTGAGCCCGTGGAAGTAGATCTCCACCAGCACCGCACGGTGTTCGGGGCTCAGCCCGCGCACCGCCGCGCGCACGTCGAGGGAGCGGACCGCCGAGTCGGCGGTGTCCGTGGGGGCGGAGGCGCATTCCAGCACGGAGTCGCTCACCTCGGTGGGCCGCGCCTGCCGCGACCGGCGCGCGTCGATGGCGAGGCGCCGGGCCACGGTGAAGAGCCACGGCCGCATGGACTCGTACGGCGCGGCGAACGCCTCGGGGTGCTGCCACGCGCGCACCAGCGTCTCCTGGACCAGATCCTCGGCCCGCTGTCGGTCGCCGAAGGTCAGACCCTGGAGGAACTGGAAGAGCGCGGGGCCGTGCTCCCGGAGCAATTGCGCGATGGCCCCTTC